>CAVAFS010000285.1:0-2951 GCA_963587975.1 Bulleidia sp.
GAATAAATGTAAGAAATATTTCGTGCAACTGTTTTCTTTATGATCATTATAGAAAAATCCACTGGAAAAATAAAATGCATTGTCTGAATCTACACATAACTTTTTTTTATTGCAAAAAATGTCTCCATTCCGAAAATGAATACACTCATAAAAAGAAGGATTTTTACAAATCGGATCTGTGGGTGGTTTAATAAAAGCAAACAGAGGGCGAATAGGAAAATCTGATTTGTGAAGCAGATAATACAAGGAATGTATAACATATAGAACAGAAAGTAAAAGAAGGAGTGTGGGGGAAATGAAACAGAATCTGACAGCAGAAACAGTTGCAGCTCTGGCGGTGGAAAGTATGTTGTATGAAGTATCGGCCACACCGAAGCCGGGGCTGGTGGATCGGGCAAATAACGGAGCTCATTACGATATGGATTTTTTTACATTTATGTCGTCGGCAGCGGGGTTACACAAATGTTTTGATGAATTGATACAGGATGGAATCAGAATGGCGGAGCATCCGGTGACGGAATTACTGTCGGTGTTGAGAGAAACCGGAATGCAGGCGGAAACGCAGATGTTTCAGTTTACCAAAGGCGTAAACACGCACAAGGGCATGATTTTTTCTCTGGGAATGCTGTGTGGCTGCTGGGGCTGGCTGTATGGAAAAAATGATCAGGAATTAACCACAGAGCATCTGTGTGAAACAGCAGCTGTAATGTGTCAGGGGCTGTGTCAGCGGGAACTGGAGCACTTGCAAGAACAACAGCCCCTCACCAAAGGCGAACAGATGTATCTGAAATACGGCAGCACCGGAGTCCGCGGCGTGGTAGAGAGCGGCTATGAAGTGGTGCGTACACATGCACTTCCAATATACCGAATTGTGAAAAAGAGCAGTCTCTCCCAGAACGATGCGCTGGTACATACGTTACTTTATCTGATCCGTGAAATGGAAGACACCAATATTTTATCCCGGCATGACAGAAAAACGGCGGAGCATGCAAAAGCGTATGCCGCAAAAGCCATCGCCTGTGGCGGCATGTTTTCCAAAGAGGGCAGACAATGTGTGCTGGATATGGATCAGGACTTCATTGAAAGATACATCAGTCCGGGGGGCTGTGCGGACATGCTGGCAGTGACACATTTCCTGTATTCCCTGGAGGAAGCGGCGGTATAAAAAAAAGTAATTGCTACATTCTTTTTGACCATTATACAAAACAGGTTGTGTGGAATTATGATAGAGATAACAAAAACAGCAAACGACAACTGAGCTGAAAGCTGAGAGGAGGATCTTACATATGGAAATCAAAAAAGCAGCGGTGGCGGGGACACTGGAATCCAGTGATGCAATGGTGACCATCGAACCAAACGAGAAAGGCATTGAATTTGAACTGGAAAGCACCGTGATCAATCAGTTTGGTCACAGCATTCGAAAAACAGTACTTGAGACACTGGAGCGTCTGGATGTGACAGATGCAAAAGTCAGAGTTGTGGACAAAGGTGCTCTGGACTGCACATTGAAAGCCAGAGTGGAAGGCGCGGTATACAGAGCCGTAGATCAGAAAGAAAACTTACCATGGGGAGGTGCCATTCGATGAGTCATCCAAATAAAAAACGATTAAGAAGAACAATGATGTTTCTGAACTGTCAGAAACCGGGTCTGATCAAAGATCCATATATTTACAAACCGGATTCCATTATGCTGGATCTGGAAGATGCCGTGGCAGAACGTGAGAAAGATGCGGCACGTTTTTCCCTATATCATGCATTACAGGAAATCAATTACCGCGGTGTGGAGACCGTTGTTCGTATCAACGGACTGGATTCTCCGTACTGGAAAGAGGATATCCGCTGTGCAGTAGCCGGCGGTGCAGATTCCATCCGTATTCCGAAGACAGAGAGCGGTCAGGATGTAAAACTTGTGGAAACACAGATTCTGGCAGCAGAGCGGGAATTTGGCATTCCGGAAGGAAAGACACTGATCATGGCAGCACTGGAGTCTGCAAAAGGAATTTTAAAAGCACTGGAGATCTGTGAGGCATCCGACCGGTTGTTCGGAATTGCATTATCCGGTGGAGATTATACCAAGGATCTGCAGACCCATATCACAGGTACAGGCATCGAGCTGATGGGAGCGAGACAGCAGATGATCATCGCAGCCCGGGCCGCAGGTGTACAGTGTTTTGATACGGTATACACAAATCTGGATGATATGGAAGGATTCCGCAAGGATGTAGAAGCCATCCATATGATGGGATTTGACGGAAAATCCATCATTAACCCGCGGCAGATTTCCGTGGTACATGAGATTTTTACACCGAAGGAAAAAGATATTATTTTTGCAGAAAAAGTTGTACGTGAGATTGATGAAAAGAGTGCCCTTGGCATCGGCGTATTTACCGTAGATGGAAAAATGATCGATATTGCTTTTTATGATGGCGCGAAACGAACCATTGAACTGGCAAAAGCTTCAGGGGTATATAAGGGGGATCTGTAAGATGATTAATAAAGTAGGAAGAGACATACCGGAAGAGATTCTGAAAGCAACCGGAAAAGAAGTATTTCAGGGAAATTTTTATAAAGATGGCAAAGAGTTTCACAAACAGGGACCGATCACAAAAGTAGTCATGAACCATGACACCAGCAAACTGGTGGGCTCCATTCACGAAGCACTGGTAAAATGCGGCGCACATGACGGAATGACCCTTGGATTTCACCATCATTTCAGAGAAGGCGATCTGGTGGTAAATATGGTTATGGAAGAAGTACACAAGATGGGAATCAAGGACGTTACCATCTGTGCAAGTTCTCTGGGAAAAGCACATGACGCACTGCTCCCGATGATCGAGGACGGAACCATCACAAATATTCAGTCCTCCGGTGTACGAGGCAAGATCGGTGAGGCGATTTCTGCAGGAAAATTAAAAGGACTTGCAATCATGAGATCCCACGGCGGCAGAATC
>CAVAFS010000286.1:0-2236 GCA_963587975.1 Bulleidia sp.
TCTTTTCCGCAGACACCTGCTGCCCCTGTACAACCGGCACATCCGGCAGTTTGTTCACATTGATAGCAAAACATTTTATTTTCCATAAGAGTTACTCCTTTTTTACTTATTTTTCATAAAAAAAATATTTTTATACAAAATTCGAATCAGTATTTGCGTTAACTGTCGTCGAATTACAGAATGCAGTATAGCAAAAAAGAAAAGCCCTGTATGTTGTTAAAACAACGTATGGGACTTTTCTTTTTATAATTATATATTTTTATTGATTTTATAAGGTGTAATAATTTTTACTTCGGTTTTACTGCAGTGATAGCCTCTGCATAACGCTGTACTTTTGCTTTGTACGCATCACTTCTTGCAGCAGCACCCGCATTTTTCTCATTATTTTGAATATCATCCGCATGAATAAACTGACCGCTTAAGGTGTCATGTGCATGCTCAATCTGAGATTCATCAAAAGTAAAACGAACTTTGCCGTCTTCTGTCACTAATTTACCGCGGATACCGCACTGACCGCAGACAGCAACGCTATCACCTTCAATGTAGAAGTTTCTGGAATGACAATGCGGACAGACACCGTCCTCACCTTTCCATGTCGCATGTTCGATATCCTTTGCAGCTTCCGCAAGATTCACACCGATCTGATGTGCGCGGGCCACTTTGGAATCATCGGTTAAAATACCAAGGGACCACATAAATACTTCGTTATCGATGACTTTCCACATTGGAGTCAGCGCGTGCAGATAGAAGTCATTCTGAACCTCGGTAGCCCAGTCAGAGCCACCGATGGCCATATAGGAAACAGCTCTTGTCTTCATATATTTTGGATCAATGCGTTTGCCGCCGTTTGCTGCTGAAATTTTGTCTGCAACAATGTTATTGGATAATCCCATACGCGGTCCAAAACGGTCCATAATGGTGTGGAAAATACCTGCTGCACATTTTTCAAAGATCGGAATAGAGAAAATGATTCCGTCTGCATCCAGCATTTTGTCTAATAACCACTGGAAATCATCTTTTAATACACACATATTTCCTCTGCCGGAAAACAGGCTCATAACACAGGTCTTACATCCGGTACAGTGCTTGATATCAAGATCCATCAAACGTACAAATTCAATCTCAGCGCCTTGATCTTTTGCTGCAAGTAACGCTTCTTTACACATACAATCGTTGGCACCATTTTTGTTACCACCTGAAATACCTAAAATCTTCATCGTTTTGTCTCCTTCTGTAATATTAGCGCATTGGCAGATAGCCTCTGTACTGTTTCAAATTGTCGCTGGTTGCGATATCAGTCAAAAACAGACTTGCAAACTGGAACTGTGGGCGCAGATAAGGGAAGTTATCATATTCAGCCCATTCCGGTTTTTTGAAAGATGCAGCGTTTTCAACAGCACAGTGATACCACTCTTCCGGGCCGTCAAACCACATCTCGACACAGCGGTCCATATGACAGTTGTTGATCTCTTTTTTGACCTTGCTTGTCATCATGCGGGTCACCTCCGGCATTGCTGCAAATGCAGGCAATACTTCGTTCATCATCCACTGATCGCCGTCCTCTTTGTGTCCTTCCGGATAAGAAACCAGGAACTGCCAGCGGTAGTTTGGTCCATCTACCATGGTACGTCCTGCACCTTTCAGATCCTGCTCCCAGAAAATAGGTAAAAAGGCAAAAATAAATGGTGGACATCCGTTGTCACCACCGGAAGTACGTGCTGCTTCACCATCTGCCATAAATCCGTCCTCTTTGGCATTTTCCGGAAGTGTTCCCTGCCAGATCATGGCATCGATTGGAAAATATTCGTTGAGTGAATTAACCAGACTTTCCTGACTCATCGGATTGACCATCCAGTAATGCTCCGTGAGCTGCATACGGTATGTACCGAAACGTTCTCCCTGCGGCGGTGTCGGAAGTGCATTGTAAAACGCATATTTTGTTACCCATGGCTCAAATTTTGCAATGCTTTCCGGTGCATGGTAGTAATAAAGCCAGTGCTGTAATTTGTGCCGGTACTCTTCCTTGACACAGTCTACATAGATCAGACTGCGCAGCGGCTGATATGTGATTTCTCCCATAGTAAAATCCTCCTTGACATTCATAAGTCATCCGTAAATAAATTTCCGGTATCAGAAATCCTGATCGGATGTTATCTGTTACTTGGATTATACGTTTTATGCGAACACGTTGCAAACAGGAAAGAAAGATGATACTATAAGATAAACTTATGGATAA
>CAVAFS010000287.1:0-421 GCA_963587975.1 Bulleidia sp.
GCTTCTGTCTCATCTGCACCTTCTGCCTCAATCTCAACCTCAACACCATTATGCGGATTAAATGCCATAATTCCCATAATGCTTTTTGCATTAATACGGTGATTTCCCCGTACTAAATACAATGAGCTTGAAAACTGGCAGGCTACCTGTACCAGCTCTGCAATCGGATTATCGTACTTGTTTACGACATCTGCAATAACAATTTCTTTCTTACTCATACTTCGCTTATAACCTCCGTCTAATACACTACTGTAGTTTAGTCCTTATTTCAGAGTTTGACAAGCATCTTTTCAAAAACCGTTACTTTTTACTGAAATCCCTTATATTTTCACTCTTTTCTTGTTTATTTTTTCGTACAAAAAACAACTACGGGACAGTTGTTCTGCCCCGTAGTTCATTATTTTTTTAAGCAGTATACATG
>CAVAFS010000287.1:431-8425 GCA_963587975.1 Bulleidia sp.
AAATTAGCAAACTCCCTGAGCAAGCATAGCATCTACAACTTTTTCAAAACCTGCGATGTTTGCACCTGCAACATAGTTGCCTTCTTTACCGTAACGTTTTGCAGCGTCATCGATGTTGTGGTAGATGTTAACCATAATGTCTTTCAGTTTTGCATCTACTTCTTCGAATGTCCAGCTTAAACGCTCACTGTTCTGAGACATCTCAAGTGCGGATGTAGCAACACCACCAGCGTTTGCAGCTTTACCAGGAACGAAGTATACACCGTTCTCCTGCAGATACTGTGTAGCATCCAGAGTTGTAGGCATGTTAGCGCCCTCGCAAACTGCGATGCAGCCGTTAGCAACTAATGCTTTTGCATCATCGATAAGCAGTTCATTCTGTGTAGCACACGGAAGAGCAACATCACATTTTACGCTCCATACGCCACGTCCTTCATGATACTCAGCACTTGGTCTAGCTGCAGCGTACTCTGTCAGACGCGCACGTTTTACTTCTTTTACCTCTTTCAGTAACTCTACATCGATTCCTTCCGAATCATAAATCCAGCCTGTGGAATCAGAGCATGTTACGCATTTAGCGCCTAACTGATGCGCTTTCTGGATTGCATAGATTGCAACATTACCAGCACCAGATACAACACAAGTCTTACCTGCCATATCCTGGCCATGAGATTTCAAAAGTTCTTCTGTCATATATAACAGACCGTAACCTGTAGCTTCTGTACGTGCTAAAGATCCACCATAAGTAAGACCTTTACCTGTCAGAACTCCTTCGTACAGTCTTGTGATTCTCTTGTACTGACCATACAGATAACCGATCTCTCTTGCACCTGTTCCGATATCACCAGCCGGTACATCGACATCTGCACCGATGTATTTGTAAAGCTCTGTCATAAAGCTCTGGCAAAATGCCATAACCTCACGATCAGATTTGCCCTTAGGATCGAAATCAGATCCACCTTTACCGCCTCCGATCGGAAGACCTGTTAAGGAGTTTTTGAACACCTGCTCGAAACCAAGGAATTTAATAATTCCAAGATATACAGATGGATGCAGACGCAGACCACCTTTGTACGGTCCAATTGCGTTGTTAAACTGTACACGGTATCCTGTGTTTACCTGTGCCTGACCATTGTCGTCAACCCATGCTACACGGAACTTGAACTGTCTGTCCGGCTCTGTGATACGCTCTAAGATTGCCTCTTTTCTGTAAAGCTCTTCGTTTGCTTCTACCACTGGTCTGATGGATTCCAATACTTCTTCTACTGCCTGAAGGAATTCCGGTTCAGCAGCATTTTTTGTTTTTACTCTCTCGAGTACTTCGTCTACGTAGCTCATCTCGTATCTCCTTTTTATAATAATAATCTCAACACAATCATTTTATTATTTTATAAAGAATTGTGCAATCATTTTTTTCATATTTGTCATATTTTTCACATTTAAAGGTGTTTTTACATGTTTTTTTGCATAATTAAAAACTATTTCTATCACCCAGCACAATGTTTTTACACCTCAGCACAAAGTATTACACCTCATCTTTCCTGTTTTTTAAGGAAATAATTTCTTTTTCGTGCGAGTATGCATCGTTTGCACGAAGTGCTTTTTGTTTGTCATAAAAATTCAACATAATTTTCTGGCAAACAAAAACTCCGGGCCATGACATATGTGCATAAACCCGAAGTTCTTCCTTCATTTCAATCTGTGTTCAATTTTGCATACACACGATCAGAGCTTATTCCTCACCCATTTCAGCGATGATATGTTTGCGCAGTGCTGTATAAGTCTCTTTGCTCAGTGTGTGCTCGATCTTGCATGCATCCTGCTCCGCTGTCTCCGGTGAAATTCCTAAGAACTCCAGCCATTTTCTTAAAATGAGATGACGGTCATAAATGTTTGACGCGATCTCCATGCCGCTGTCGGTCAATGTGATAAATCCACTCTCGTCCACATTAATGTAGCCGTTTAAGCGCAGATTTTTCATTGCGACACTGATACTTGGTTTGGAGTAATTCATATCGTTTGCGATATCGATGGAACGAACCACCGGGCGCTGTTTGCTCAATTTTAAAATACACTCCAGATAATCTTCTGCTGACTGATGAATTTGCATCCCCTGTACCTCCTTATCACTTCTTTACTTTTCCATGTTTGCAAATTTCGTATACTGCGGTAACCATACCAGATTTACGGTTCCGATCGGACCGTTACGCTGTTTAGCAATGATGATCTCCGCAATTCCTTTGTTTTCTGAGTCTTTATTATAATAATCATCACGATAGATAAACATAACCACGTCGGCATCCTGCTCGATGGCTCCGGACTCTCGTAAGTCCGAAAGCATCGGTCTGTGATCCGGTCGCTGCTCCACCTGTCGGCTCAGCTGCGACAGAGCGATCACCGGTACATTCAGCTCTCTGGCTAACTGTTTTAAAGATCGTGAAATATCCGAAATTTCCTGCTGTCTCGAATCACTTCTTCCGGATCCGGACATCAGCTGCAAGTAATCGATGATTACCAGCTTCAAGTCATGCTCCAGCTTGTATTTTCGGCACTTGCTGCGCAGTTCAGAAATCGAGATGCCCGGGGTATCATCGATGATCAGGTGAGATTTACCAATGGTTCCCGCACCTTCGATCAGTTTCTCCCAGTCCGCATCCGACAAATTACCGGAACGGAGTAACTGTGCATCTACTCTGGATTCTAATGAGAACAGACGGTTTACCAGCTGTTCCTTTGACATCTCCAGACTAAAGATGGCCGTGGCCATATCCTCATGAAAAGCCACATACTGTGCGATATTCAGGACGAAAGCTGTTTTACCCATAGATGGTCGCGCCGCCACCAGAATCATATCAGATGGCTGCAGACCGGATAATTTGTAATCCAGATCCACAAATCCCGTTGGGATACCTGTGACATTGCCCTGGGTCTTGGATGCAAGCTCGATCTTGTCCAGCGCATTCAAAACAACCTGTTTGATCGGCACATAATCGCTGTTGCTCCTGCTCTGAAGCAGGTTAAATATGCTCTTTTCTGTATCTTCCAGAATAACTTCCAGACTTTCATTTCCCAGATAGCAGGTATCTGCGATCTGTTCATTGATTTTGATCAGTTTACGTAAAACCGCTTTTTCTTTTACGATCTCTGCGTAATATTTGACGTTTGCAGACGTTGGAACCGCTGTTACCAGATCGCCGACGTATTCCAGACTGCTGATCTCCGGCGGCACGTTTTTCTCCCGCAGACGGTTCTGCAGAGTGATCAGATCTACCGGTGCGCTGCTGTTGAACAATTCCACGATCGTCTCAAACAAAATCCCATATTGCTGATGATAAAAGTCATCCTTCACAAGCTGTTCTGAGGCGGTAAGGATCGCGTCCCTGTCCATGATCATTGATCCGATGACTGACTGCTCTGCCTCAAGGCTGTGAGGCATGATCCGTTTTACCAGTGCCTCTTCCATATATTCTGCCGCTCCTTTCTGACTGAGTGACATATACTCTTTTTTATACAGCTCATGCATGAATCCATACATCGTTCTGCATTTCAATCATTCTCAAAAACTTATCTTATGCCTCTGTAACTTTCACCCGCAGGGATCCGGTTACTTTTGCATGCAATTTCACTGCCACATCAAAAGTTCCAAAGGATTTGATTGGGATATTCAGTGACATTTTCTTTTTGTCGATCTCCAGACCAAGCTGCTCTTTTGCGGCTGCTGAAATTTCCTTTGTGGATACAGAACCAAACGTACGTCCGCCTTCACCGGCTTTCATTTTCACTACAACCACTTTATCTTCCAGATCTTTTGCGAGCTGCTGTGCAGCCTCTAACTGCTCCTCTGCAACCTTCTCTGCATGTTTGTTCTGAAGTTTCAGATCATTCAGGTTTTTTCCGGTTGCTTCCAGACCAAGTTTTTTTGCAAAAATAACGTTTCTTGCATATGCATCACTTACGTTTACAACCTCTCCTTTTTTACCGAGAGATTTTACGTCCTCTAATAATATAACTTTCATTATTTGATATCTCCTTCCCTGATCATTTCATCAAGCGTATTCTCTATCGTCCGCTTTGCTCCCTCCAGTGTGCAGTCAGTCAGCTGCGCTCCCGCAGAATTCATATGACCACCACCGCCAAGGCGCTCCATAACCAGCTGCACATTGATCTCATCGATGGAACGTGCACTGACATAAATCCGGTCATGGTACTCCGTGAGTACAAAAGACGCACGAATGCCAATGATATTCAGCAATTCGTTTGCCGCCTGGGCGCAGGCCACGGTCGGACTTTCAATATTGTCCGCCGGACACACACTGATTGCAAACATATTGCGGTAAACTTCCGCATGGCGCACTGCTTCCGCCCGGGCTTTGTACGCATCCATATCGTTTCGGAGCATTTTACGCACTCTGGTAACCTCGGCACCGCACCGGCGCAGATAAGCTGCAGCCTCAAAGGTACGTACTCCTGTCTTGGAAACAAAGTTATTCGTATCGATCAAAATTCCCGCATAGATCGCATCTGCCTCCTGTGTGGAAAGTTTGATATCTTCATCAAAATACTGTAATACTTCCGCGATCATCTCACAGGTAGAAGATGCATACGGCTCTGTATAAGAGAGCACCGTATTTTTGATTGCTTCCTCACACTGACGGTGATGATCAAATACAACAATGGTCCTTGCCCGGTTCAGAAGACTTGGGCATTCGGTATAGCTTGGCCGGTTTGTATCCACAACGATCAGTGCCGTATGGGAATCCAGTTCATCCATGGCCAGCTGGCTCGGAATAAACATATCATCCGGATAACCATTCTCCGGTGTAAAGCACTCTTTGAGCGGACGCAGTGTGGTATTGACCTCGTCAATAACGATCTGCACCTTTTTGCCAAGCTGACGGGCCGCACAGTAAATACCGATGGCTGCACCAAAGGAATCAATATCCGCGATCTTATGTCCCATGACAAAAAACTTGTCACGGCTGATCATGATCTCGCGCAGCGCCAGTGCTTTGACACGTGCTTTGACGCGGGTGGTCTTGTCAACCTGACGGTTATTTCCACCAAAATAGGAAATCTTGTCACGGGTCTTGATCACGACCTGATCGCCGCCACGTCCTAGAGCCAGGTCGATGGCCATACGGGAATACTCATAATTTTTAGTATAATCATTTCCCACATAACCGATACCCATGCTCAGAGTGACAGACATTTCATTTCCAACTTTAATGCTTTTGACATCTTCCAGAAGACTGAACTTCTCTTCTTCCATTTTCTGAAGATATTTATGTTGAAAAATCACAAAATATTTATCATTTTCGGTCTTTTTTACAAGGCCGTCAATGGACGCAAAAAACTTATTGACTTTACGGTCTACCAGTGCGATCAGCAGAGATCTCTTTACCTCTTCCACCGTATCCAACACCTCGTCGTAATTATCAATATATACCAGTGCAGGTACCATCTGCATTTCCTGGTTTTCGATACGGTACTTCGTCAGCTGGGTCTCATCAAACAGATAGATTACCTGCAGATACTGTTCTTTTTCCGTCAGTTCAATACTGCTGCTCTCATGCAGAATATCCGTAAAGTGGATCTTGTGCACGGAAGCACGGTAAACCTGTTCTTCCCGTTCCACCATGATTTCCAGTTCATCTTCCTTGTCCATCAGCTCTCTGGTGATCTGCGGAAAAATCGTAGTGATCGATTTATGATAACCTTTGTCCTTCTGAGACAGAGCCTCAAATTTCTGGTTCATCCAGAGCAGTTTTCCATTCGCATCCATAACCGCATACGGAACTTCAAACTCATTGAGCAGCCGTTTCTGCACGGTACCGTACTGCGTTGCGAAATCAATCAGCTCATTCATAAGAATCGGTTTATTCCGCCAGTACACAAACAGCATGACAAGAAAATAAATTCCCACAAAGACAGACCCCAGAATTCCTGCCTTCACATTCAATACATACATCCATACATCCATGGCTGCAAACAGCACTGTAAGCAGCAGTGGAATCCGTGTATAACCCTTTAACTTACCCTTCAACTTTATATCCTGTTGCATGATAACTCCTTTTGTTATGACCATACTGTTCGTTAAGTATACCACATTTCTGCACAATAAGGAAGCTTTTTGTTTTATATTACTAACTCGAGTTTATTCCGCTAATATTTTAGTTCCCGATAGAGAGCAGCTGATTCACATAACGATCCCAGAATGAGCTGTGTTCCTGCTTGTAGATCAGTTCCTGCGCCATCACAGGATCGTCTGTGATCACGTTATCAATCCCCATACCGACCACTTTTTCCAGCTGATCCTCAGAATTTACCGTCCACACATACACCTGTTTTCCTGCCTTTTGCGCCTGATTTACAAAACTCTGCGTCAGCATCGTCGACTCTATGCTGTAACCATCCGCATATTCCAGATTCGTAAAATTCCCATATGACACGGATGTGATATAAACAGTCTCAATGGAGCTATCCGCTTCTTTGACTTTCTGAAGAGATTCATATTTCAAGGAAGAAACCACACTGGAATCCCGCATATGATATTCTTTCAGAAGTTTTGCGACACTCTCTTCCAGATTTTTATCATGTCCGCTTGGTTTGATCTCGATATTCAGACGGATCTTGCCTTTGCATACCTTCAGCACTTGCTCCAGTGTAGGAATCCGCACCGTCTGATACTTTTTATCAAACCAGCTTCCATTATCCAGATTTTTGATCTCATCCCAGGTCACCTGCCATACTTCCTTATCCAGCCCCGTTGTCCGTTTCAGGCTGGAATCGTGCATAACGACCACTTCTCCGTCCGAAGTCTGCTGTACATCCAGTTCTGCCCAGTCCGCACCGACCTCAATAGCCCCCTTAAATGCCGGGATCGTATTTTCCGGATACACAGAAGAGTACCCTCTGTGGGCTGTCACTTCCACCGGATTGTTCAATCCCATATGCAGGACGCCCCGCTTATCCGCAAACATATAGGCAAAATTGACTCCGATCGCCACTACGATGCCGATGGCAATAATCCGCTTGCGATACTGGTAAAGCTTTTTCGCCCATCCGGTTTTGGTAAGACGGTAGGCATTGTCAAGATTTCTGAACTGTCCCGGGATTTTTTCCCCGGAAGCCGCCTTATAATAATAGTACAGCAGGCTGACGCAAAGGAAAAACAGAGGCAGATCAAAACAAAAAAACAACGCGCCACACACATCCATCAACAGAGAAATACCGGAAAGGGTCAGGCTGCTGAACAGATCCTGAGTCGGAAGCGCCTGATTGACTCTGGACACCAGCCAGGAACCAAGCAGAATAATTCCATAATATATACCAATGCAGGCCAAATTCCAGCCCACGACCAGTGCCAGATCCAGCCAGTAATGTTTTCCCTGTAGACGCTTGCTCCGTATTCTGGCCCTTTTAAAGTTACATTTTTCCAGGCAGAAATAATGCAGACTGTAAATCCATTGAAACGATTTCAAGCCCATAAAAATCCAGAAGCCGACATACAGAATCGCCAGCCATGTATGGGATAAAATGTAGTCCAAAATAAACTGCGGCACTGTAAATTTTGTAATGTAACCAGAAATAACCAGCGCATGGGTCATTGGTATGATGATCAGCAGATAGAGCATCATAATGATATTTCGCTGATAAATAACCCGCAGAGACGTCTTAAATCCCTGCCGGATCAACGCCAGCAGCGGCATTTCCTGTTTTCGGAAAGACGCATGAATGCAGCAGATGATACAGCAGATATCAAACAGTGCAAAAAAAGCCATTCCTAGAACGATCAGGATCAAAAACACCCAGGTCAGTGGTACCCTCAGAAATGTTCCCATCGTCTCATCCGACAAAAAGCTCAGCCCCTGCGCTTTTAAGGCCAGCTTCATCAGACCGCTGAGCAGCGGTTTGAACACAGCCATGGAGGCAAATTTATATAAAAGTTCAAACACTAAAAGTGTACCAATATTCAATTTCAATAAACCAAATGC
>CAVAFS010000288.1:0-7104 GCA_963587975.1 Bulleidia sp.
GGTATATGATCTGCTGGATGAGCTTGGAATAGAATATTGGCGGATAGATCATGAAGCAGCGCAGACTATGGAGGACTGTGAAGAAGTAGACCGGATTCTTGAGGCCGTGATCTGCAAAAATCTGTTTTTGTGCAACCGTCAGAAGACGAAATTTTATCTGCTGATGATGCCGGGAGATAAGCCATTTAAGACCAAGGAATTATCTGCACAGATCCAGAGTGCACGTCTGTCTTTTGCACCGGAAGAATATATGGAAAAATTTCTGGATATCACACCGGGATCCGTCAGCGTTATGGGCTTGATGAATGATACGGAAAACCAGGTACAGCTTCTGGTGGATGCAGATGTACTGAAGGGAGAGTATGTAGGATGCCATCCATGTATCAATACATCCAGCCTGAAATTGAAGACAAAAGATGTTTTTTCTACCTATTTAAATGCGGTGCATCATGACTATATTTTAGTTCATTTAGGAAATGAGTAAAAAAGTATGATAGAATGAGCGCAAACGAATCAACATGCTGGCATGATTGATGAGTGGCGAATGTTGATCATGAACTGGTTTTGTTCATGATATTCTGATTCTTCCGGGAAATGAATAGGATAACGCATGATAAAAAACAGCTCTTGTTGGCTGAATAAATAATAATTACTTCAGGAGAAAGCAACATTATGAATCAATACAAAAAAGGTGTGATGTATACAATTA
Organism: Bulleidia sp.; assembly: GCA_963587975.1. GTDB lineage: Bacteria > Bacillota > Clostridia > Lachnospirales > Lachnospiraceae > Eubacterium_I. The sequence continues at coordinate 710 of CAVAFS010000288.1, forward strand.
TTGGTGGTGCATGTTGGGGAATTTCCGGAACATGCGGAGAATATCTGTGTACATTCAGGGGAATGGATACCCGTGTTTTGACAGATATAAGATTGATTGGAGCAGGTATTATCTTATGCCTGTTTATGGCCATGCGCTATCGGCCAAATGTAAAACTGTTTCTGCGGACGCCGAATGCAGTACTACATTGTATCGTGTTTGGTGTTGGTGGCTTGATGTTTACGCAGTATGCATATCTGACAGCTATAGCGAAAACAAATGCGGGAACAGCTACGGTGCTGCAGTATTTGTCGGCAATTTTTGTGTTATTGATCGTCTGCCTGCGAAAAAGAAAACTGCCTGTGTTAAAAGAGAATATTGCGATCATTTCCTGCTTGGTTGGAACATTTCTGGTGGCAACCCACGGAAGCTTTACTTCTTTATATATATCGAAGGAAGGATTGCTCTGGGGATTTCTGGCGGCGGTAGCTGCCACGCTTTACATATTGATTCCTCAGCAACTGCTGGCAGACTGGGGAAGTATTATCCCAACGGGAATCGGTATGCTGACTGGCGGAATCGCATTTTTCTTTATCATGCGGGTATGGAAAATCTCGGTACAGTTTGATTGGGTAACAGTAGCAATCACAGCTCTGATCGTACTGGTTGGTACGGTGCTGGCGTTTACCATGTTTCTGAAGGGAACCAGTCTGGTGGGACCGGCTCGTGGAAATATGCTGGGCTGTGTGGAACCACTGATGGCGACAATCTGCTCTGCTGTTTTTCTGGATACGGTGTTTATGCCGATGGATATTATTGGGTTTGCATTCATTATTGCGACAGTTTTTATACTGGCAAAGAATTAGTTACGAAATGGTAATGTGCGGATTGAACAAAAAAATAAGAAATAAAAAAACAAGTTTGTGCACACTTACACGGGAGGTTTTGCTATTATAATAACTGTAAAAACCCCCAATACATTATATAGTTTTTTGCTACCCCCATAGTAAAAAATACCTTCTCTTGAAAGAACAGCTGATCGACAGGCTGTTCTTTTTTTGTGCGTTTTGCCATATTGAGGGGGAAATGCGGTTATTTCCTTGCTTTTTCGGGATAGATATAGTATAACTGTTTGAGCATGGGCAAAAATAATTCATAATTCACGATGAGATAAAGAGGGAGTTTTATGTTTCAAAAGGGAAAAAAGAATCCTCATAGTGGGGGATTGAACATTATGATTGTTGGGTGTGGAAAAGTTGGTGTGACTCTGGTAGAGCGTCTCAGCAAAGAGGGACATGACATTTCTGTCGTTGATAAAAATGCGGCTCGTCTGCAGAGCGTAACCAATATGTACGACGTATATGGGGTAGTCGGCAATGGCGCAAGTTTTACGGTATTAAAGGAAGCAGGAATTGAAAATACAGATATCCTGATCTCAGTGACAGATTCCGATGAGTTGAATCTGCTCTGCTGTCTGGTTGCAAAGCGTTCCGGACATTGTGAGGTTATCGCCAGAGTTCGTACACCGGATTACAGTGAGGAAAAAGCATATCTGAAGGAAAAACTTGGACTGGCTATGATGATCAATCCGGAGCAGGAAGCGGCAAATGCAATTTCCCGTATTTTATATATGCCGACGGCACTGGATGTGGCTCCATTTGCCAGAGGGCATGCGGAGCTTGTGCGTATTAAGCTGCCGCAGGGCAATATTCTGACTGGAAAGAAAATCGCGGATCTGGTGCAGGAACTTTCCGGTGCAGTGCTGATCTGTGCTGTTGAGCGAAGCGGTGAAGTGTATATTCCGGGTGGTAATTTTGAACTGGCGGCAGGCGATGTCATCAGCTTTATTGCTCCGGTGCGGGATGGACGTAAATTTTTGAAGAAAAATGGATTCCAGACCCATCAGGTAAAAAGCTGTATCATTGTTGGCGGCGGACGTGCGGCCTACTATCTGGCGAAACGTCTGATCGGACTTGGAATTTCCGTACAGATCGTAGAAAATAAGAGAGAACGCTGTGAGGAGCTGAGTGTACTGCTTCCGCAGGCAATCGTGGTAAACGGTGACGGTACCAGCGAGGAACTGCTCAATGAGATTGGAATTACGACAACGGAGTCTCTTGTTCCACTGACCGGAATTGATGAGGAAAATATCATGCTGACGCTGTATGCAAAGGAAGTATCCAATGCAAAGGTTGTTACCAAGATCAATCGTATCACGTATACCGGAGTAATCGATCAGCTGGATCTGGGCAGCGTGGTATATCCGAAATATATTACATCTGAGGCCATCGTTGCTTTTGTGCGTTCCAAGACAGCGACCATGAATAATAATATCGAAACGATGATCCATCTCTTTGATGAACGTGTGGAGGCCATTGAGTTTGTCGTGGGGAATCAGTCACCGGTGGTTGATGTGCCGCTGGCCCAGCTGAAACTGAAAAAGAATCTGCTGGTAGCATGTATCAATCACAATGGGAAAATCATTATCCCGGGTGGAAATGACAAGATCCAGGGCGGAGATACGGTAATCATTGTTACAACAAATACCGGATTCCATGACATAGAGGATATTTTACGGTAGGTGGAGGCACATTAGATGAACAAAACAATGATAGCCTATATATTAGGCTGGATTATAAAATTGGAAGGGCTTTTCATGCTGATTCCGGTTCTGGTGGCACTGGTCTATCGGGAGCATAACGGTGTATGGTTTGCCATTGTGGCAGCCTGTGCGCTGGTATTTGGTTTTTTTGTCACACATAGAAAACCGGAGAGTAACGTATTTTATATGAGGGAAGGCTGTATAGCGACAGCCATGAGCTGGTTTATCATGAGTGTGATCGGCTGCCTGCCTTTCTTTTTGAGCGGAGAGATACCGTCCTTTACAGATGCACTGTTTGAGACGGTGTCCGGTTTTACGACCACGGGATCTACGATCCTTGGGGATGTGGAAGCATTATCCTATTGTATGCTGTTCTGGCGTAGTTTTACGCACTGGATCGGCGGTATGGGGGTACTTGTATTTTTGCTGGCAGTGATCCAGATGACCGGCGGTTCCAATATGAATCTGCTACGCGCGGAAAGCCCGGGACCATCTGTAGGAAAACTGGTGCCTCGCATGATGCATACGGCGCAAATTTTGTATGTGATCTATATGGGAATGACTGTGATCTTGTTTGTATTACTGTTGTGCGGAAGAATGTCGGTATTTGAATCAATAACCACGGCATTTTCTACAGCTGGAACCGGCGGATTTGGCATACGAAATGACAGTCTGGCCAGCTGCTCCCCGTACATTCAGTGGGTTGTAACGATTTTCATGATCCTGTTTGGCGTGAATTTTAATGCTTTTTATTTTATATTACTGCGAAAATGGAAACAACTTTTTCATATGGAAGAAGTATGGGCATATTTTGGTGTCATCGTGGCAGCCATCCTGATCATTATGACAAATACTTACGGCTGGGTTGGAAATGTACTGGAAAACCTCAGAAATACATCTTTCCAGGTTGGCTCGATCATTACGACCACCGGATTTATGACAGTAGATTTTGACCAGTGGCCGTCTCTGTCACGGTATGTTATGCTGTTTTTGATGATGATCGGTGCCTGTGCCGGAAGTACTGGTGGTGGTATGAAGGTCAGCCGCTTCCTGCTGTCTGTGAAATCTGCCCTGCGGGAGCTGAATTCCTATCTGTTTCCGAAGAGTGTGAAAAAGATAAAGATGGATGGAAGAACTGTTGATGAAGAGGCAATCCGCGGCATTAATGTATATTTTACGGCATATATGCTGCTGATCATTTTATCTACGTTTCTCGTCTGCATAGATGGAACAGATCTGTTCAGCGGATTTTCTTCTGTGCTTGGTACCTTTAACAATATCGGACCGGGTCTTGCAAAGTATGGACCGACCTGCAATTTTGGTGATGCGTCAACCTTCAGCAAATATGTGTACATTTTTGATATGCTGGCGGGACGTCTGGAAATCTTCCCGGTATTGATCCTTTTGTATCCACCGAGCTGGCGTGGACTGTTGAAACGCCGGATCAAACGGAAAAAGAACAGTCGGGGAAATGTATCCGTATCATAGCGCTGGGGATGGCAGTGGAAATTTTAATAAAGACAGTCATTTTAATAGAAAACGGAAAAAGATTCTTGCCAATTCCTGAATAAATTTTAAGAATTTCTGAACCCTATTTACATAGGAAGAAAAACTTGGTACAACTAATCATAGAGCAGGTGAAGTGTGCTGCTTAAGCGCACGGTCCGCGATATGAGAGTGAACGATCGATAAAATTTGTCAGGAGGTGGAGCAGATGGTTTTCCAAAAGTTGATCTATACATTTTTAGTAGCAATGATTCCGGCCGTTGAGGTGAAAGGTGCAATTCCTTTTGGTATGGCGCTGCAACTTGCACCGTGGCAGGCTTATTTGATGGCATTGTTTGGAAGTTTTTTTGTGGTCTGCTTCCTTGCATTTTTCACCCACTGGTTTTATGTGGAGTGCAAAAAACATGGATTCCTGAAACGGTTTATCGGCTGGATCGATAAAATGGTTACCAAGAATCAGGAGAAAATCCGCAAATATGGTCCCCTGGCAATTTTTGCATATGTGGCAGTGCCGATTCCGGGAACCGGGACATGGACCGGAAGCATTATTGCCGGAGTGTTGAACATGAAGCCGAGAATTACGATCTTTTGTGTAATGTGTGGAAATGCCGTGGCCGGAATGATCATGATGCTGGCCAGTGCCGGTGTGATCAGTCTGATTTCACGATTATAAAAACTGGTATGGACGTAACAGTAAAAACTGGCTCTTGAAAAAGGTCAGTTTTTTTGTTATGTATATGTAAGCTAAGAGAAAATGGAGAAAAAACAGTTTATGACAGAATCGCATAACAATCAGAAGAAAATTGCTGTGGTCAATGATTTTTCCGGATTTGGACGCTGTTCCATTGCGGTGTCACTGCCGATCATATCAGCGATGAAGATACAGTGCTGTCCGGTACCTACGTCGATTTTTTCGAATCACACAGGGTTTGACAGCTATTTTTTTGAAGATTATACCGATAAGATGCGGCCGTATATTGCAGAGTGGCGAAAGTTAGATCTGCATTTTAATGGAATCTGCACCGGATTTCTGGGATCTGAAGCACAGATCGGAATCGTGGGAGATTTCCTCCAGGAGTTTGGCGGAGAGGGAACCATTGTGCTGATCGATCCGGTGATGGGGGATTACGGAAAGCCATATCCGACCTATACCATGGAAATGTGTCTGGAAATGAAAAAACTGGTGCATTACGCAGATATCCTGACACCGAATCTGACGGAGGCCTGCATTCTGACGGATACCCCTTATAAGGAAAAATGGCGTGTGGCAGAGATCGAACAGATGGCGGAAGCTTTAAGTCAGATGGGACCTGAGAAAGTGGTGATCACGGGAATTCCTCAGGGTAGTTTCGTGGCAAATCTCTGTTATGAAAAAGGAAAAGAATGCAGAGTACTGCGGACACATAGAATCGGAACTTCACGCTCCGGAACCGGAGATATTTTTTCAGCGATTCTGGCAGCAGATGCGGTGAATGGAGTGCCGTTTGAAGAATCCGTCAAGAAGGCTTCCAGATTTATCAAGAAATGTATCTTAAGTTCGATCGAGCGGGAGATTCCGCTGACGGATGGTGTCTGCTTTGAGGATCATTTAGGAATGCTGGTGAGATAATGCTGCTTTGCGATTTGTAAAAAAGGCATCTGATAAATATAGTGATCTAAAGTGTATAAAGAAGAATTTATAATGCTACAGATATAAAAAAGAGTGGATATAAAAGAAAGAAGGAATGGAAAATGGAAATTTTATACAAAGTACATCATGGTTTATATGTGAACCTGACCAACAAATGTCCGTGCGCCTGTACATTCTGCCTGCGCCAGGCCATGGATCATGTGGGAGAATCCCACAGTTTGTGGCTGGAGCGTGAGCCTTCTGCAGCGGAAGTCATTGCAGAATTTGCAAAGTTTGACATGGACGAATTCGAAGAAGTTGTATTCTGCGGATTCGGTGAGCCGACAGAGGCGCTTCCGGTATTGTTGAAAGTGGCCGCTTATGTGAAAGAGACATTGGCCAAACCGGTACGTATCAATACAAACGGCATGGGAAATCTGATCTGGAATCGCGACATTACACCGGAGTTTGAAGGCCTGATCGATACCGTATCCATCAGCCTGAATACACCGAATGCCAAGCGTTACCATGAGCTGGTGCGCAGCAAGTTCGGGAATCAGTCCTTTGATGCCATGATTGATTTTGCAAAAAAATGTACCAGACATGTCTCTAAAGTAGTTATGACAACGGTAGATACGACAATCACAAAAGAGGAAGAGGAGCAGTGTCGCAAAATTTGTGAGGAAGTTGGTGCTGTAT
>CAVAFS010000289.1:0-4935 GCA_963587975.1 Bulleidia sp.
AGACGATTGTCGTGACCGGAACGCTGCCGACCCTTGGCAGAAAAGAAGCCCAGGAACTGATTGAGAAAAACGGCGGAAAAGCAGCCGGAAGTGTTTCAAAGAAAACAAGTTATGTACTGGCCGGTGAAAATGCCGGAAGCAAGCTGACAAAAGCCCAGGATCTCGGTATCCCGGTGATCAGTGAAGCAAAATTTTTAGAGATGATCCAGAAAGCGTAAGCACATCTATTATAATGTCACGCAATGATTCTGAAAAATTGGGAATTAATCATATGAGGAGAAAGAAGCGAAACAGTGAAAAAAATCTGAATATGAAAAAATTGTTGTTTACCATGTTTAAAATCGGCTGTATCGGTTTTGGTGGAGGATCGGCATTGGTTCCGGTCATCGAATCAGAAGTTGTTTATGAAAAGAAACTGATCGACAAGGACGAGTATACGAAAGATGTGGTTGTGGCAAATATCACGCCAGGGGCTCTTCCGGTGGAAGTGGCTGCCGGTGTGGGACGGAAAGTCTGCGGAATCCCGGGGATGATCTTGTCAGCGCTGCTGATGGGGCTTCCGGGAACGTTCCTGACGATTCTGCTTTTGATGATGATCAATAGTTCCGGAAATCTGGTGTTGCGTCAGATCCTTTTCGCTTCAGCAGGTGTGACGGCATATATCATCTATATGCTGCTTATGTATGCGAAAGGGACATTTCGGGAATGCAGGGAAAGTGGAACGGCAAAAAGTGGAATGACCTTTATGATCCTGGTATTTTTGCTGACCTGTGGAAAAGAAATGTTTCAGCTGTTTGGCAGTAGCAAGACACCGATTTTTGACATTTCAACGATTGATGTGCTGTGTGCGGCCTTTTTCATCATTTTCTTTACTGGTGGCAGATTCCGTTGGAGCAGGATTCTGATTTCGGGGGCGGTCACGGTACTGTATTGTCTGTGTGTCGGGAAAATGCATCTGATCAACAGCCCGGAAGTGTTATGGATGCTCAGAGCTATAATGGTGGTATTGTCAATTTACGGACTTTGCAGCAGTGTTGAAGGAAAAATCCCATTTTCATGGAAGAAGCTGAAAAATCTGGTGAAAGAGGAAATCAGCTGGGGGTTGTTTTTCGCAATTCTGTCGCTTCCGGCCCTGATCTGCTTTAGAGATACCATCCGATTCGCAATCCGGGGACTGATCTCCGCAGTTATTTCTTTTGGCGGCGGGGATGCTTATCTGGCGGTAGCTAACGGACTTTTTGTCAATACCGGCATGATCAGTTATGATGATTTTTATTTTAAGATTGCATCTGTGGCGAACGGACTTCCCGGATCAATTCTCTGTAAGATACTGACCGGGGTCGGATACATGCTTGGATGCGAGAGCGGTGGAACATGGTGCGGCATTTTTGTGGCATTATGCGGATTTGCCTGCAGTATTGCAGCTTCCGGCGGTACGTTTTCTGCTGTGGTGTATATTTATGAGCGGTTTGAAAATTTAAGGATTTTCCATGTGCTGCAGACCTATATGCGTCCGATCGTGGCAGGACTGCTTTTGACAGTTGGGGCTTCCATGCTGTATCAGAATATGGGAATTGCCAGCTGGTATGCATGGCCGCCGAAGGCGATGGTACTGCTGACGCTTGGTATTATCCTGCTGAATATTTTTTGGCGTAGGCGTGGCGTGGTGCGTCCGCTGCAAAGTGTATTGTTTTCCGCAGCGGCCTCTCTGATTGTATGTAACGTGTTTGCGTCAATCCCGTAAAAAATAAGTTTTCAAACGGGAAATAATTTGGTATACTAGATAATAATAATGAAAAATGAATTATATTTTAGGAGGTTTTTCCATGGCTGAAGATAGAAAAGGATTAAAAATCAAAGAAGACGGACTTGGTGAAGTTCAGATCGCAGAGGAAGTCATCACAATCATTGCGGGACTTGCTGCCACAGAAGTAGAGGGTGTCTGCTCTATGGGCGGAAATATCACAAAAGAGCTGGTGAGCCGTCTTGGTATGAAAAATCTGTCCAAAGGTGTCCGTGTGGAAGTGACAGAGGAGGGCAAGATCGAAGTATATGTAACGATCAACATTGCTTATGGTTATGCAATCCCGGCGGTATCCGGTAATGTACAGGAGAAAGTAAAAGCAGCAATTGAGAATATGACAGGGCTTGAGGTATCCGGTGTAAATGTCAGAATTGCAGATGTTGACATGAAAAATGCAGTCGAGTAGGGCAACCTACTCGATTTGTGAGTAAAACCTTCCGTTGGACAGAAGCGGGAGTGTACTCAAATGAGAAAAATTATGGAGGATAACATGAGCCGAAGAGAAGTAAGAGAACAGATTTTTAAAATTCTGTTTGGAGTAGAATTTCACAGTGCGGAGGAACTGGATGAGCAGATCGCACTGTATATGGAAGAATTAGGTGAGGTACGTCAGAAAGATGCTGACTACATTACAAATAAAGTGCGCAGCATTGTAGAGCATCTGGAGGATCTGGACGCTACATTAAATGCGGCATCCAAAAACTGGAAAACAACCCGTATGGCAAAGGCAGAGCTTTCCATTCTGCGTCTGGCTGCCTACGAGATCAAATATGAGGAAGATATTCCGGTATCCGTATCCATCAATGAGGCCGTGGAACTGGCAAAAGCATACGGATCTGATCAGGGACCGGCATTTGTAAACGGAATTTTATCCGGACTGGCATGAGAAGGAACGTCTATTCTGTGGGACAGGTAAATTCTTATATCCAGAATATGTTCGCACAGGATTTTATGATGAGCCATATTGCGGTGCGGGGAGAAATCTCGAACTGTAAATATCACGGTTCCGGACACATTTATTTTACCCTGAAGGATGAGACCGGTGTGCTCAAAGCTGTGATGTTTCGCAGCAATGTAGCAAAGGGACTGTCTTTTCATATGGATGTGGGCGACCGTGTCGTTGTTCTGGGAGAAATTCGGATCTATGAGCGTGACGGGCAGTATCAGCTGTATGCGCAGCAGGTGACCCGTGACGGTGTTGGAATCCTCTACCAGAAATTTATGGAACGAAAAAAAGAACTGGAAGAGATGGGGATGTTTGCGCAGGAATATAAGCGGGACATTCCCCGTTATGCGTTTCGCATTGGTGTGGTGACAGCTCCCACCGGGGCTGCAATCCGGGATATTCAGAATATTTCCCATCGTAGAAATCCTTATGTACAGCTGCTTTTGTATCCTGCTCTTGTGCAGGGGGAAGGTGCAGCGGCATCTATTGTACAGGGAATCTATGCGATGGAAGAGAAAAATGTAGATGTGATCATCGTCGGACGAGGCGGTGGATCGATGGAAGACCTGTGGGCATTTAACGAAGAAATTGTCGCACGGGCTATTTTTGAATGTCCGATTCCAATCATATCCGCAGTGGGACATGAAACGGATTATACGATTGCAGATTATGTGGCAGATCTGCGTGCGCCGACGCCTTCTGCGGCAGCGGAGCTTGCCGTATTTGATTACCGGCAGGTGCAGGAACGGCTGGACATGAGTGCGCAGACACTGCTTTACCGGATGAACCAGCAGATGGAACTGGCCAGAGGAAAAGTGCGGGAGTATCAGCTGCATCTGAAAGCACTGCATCCGAAAAACCAGCTGATGCAGAAACGGCAGTATCTGACGGATCTGGAAGAAAGCCTGGAGCGCAGCATGCAGGAAATTTTACGAAAAAAACGACATCAGCTGGAAATGTACGCAGCAAGGCTGGATGGATGTTCCCCACTGAAAAAATTGCAGGGACCATACGCATTTTTAAGCAGATCCGATGGAAAACCAATTTGTTCTGTAGATGATGTGCAGGTGGAGGACCAGATCGAAGCACAACTTCTGGATGGAAAAATTACGGCAAGGGTCTGTGGAACAGAGAAAAACGGAGTAGTGAAATAAGATGGAGACGACGGAACAAAAAGAATCCCTGGAGGAAATGTTTGAACAACTGGATACGATTCTGGAACATATGGAAGATCCGGAACTTTCCCTGGAAGATGCATTTTCCTTATATGAGCAGGGAATGAAAAAAATACAGAGCTGCAATCAGAAGCTGGATACCGTAGAGAAAAAAATGCTTCAGATTGCAGAGGACGGAACGGAAGTTCCTTTTGAATAAGAGAGGTGTGGATGATGGATATTAAGAAAGAGATTGCAGCGCATACCAGCCAGGTAGAGGAGATCATAAAGAAATATCTGCCGGAGGAGACCGGATATCAGAAAACGGTGATGGAAGCAATGAATTACAGCTTTCTGGCAGGGGGCAAACGTCTGCGGCCAATGCTGATGCAGGAAACTTACCGGTTATTTGGCGGTACGTCAGATGTCATCGAGCCTTTTATGGCTGCAATTGAGATGATTCATACCTATTCTCTGATTCATGATGATCTTCCGGCGATGGATAATGATGATTACCGTCGTGGAAGAAAAACAACGCATGTCGTTTATGGTGAAGCCATGGGAATCCTGGCAGGAGATGCATTGCTGAATTTTGCATTTGAGACAGCCTGCAAAGGGCTGATGCAGGACGTAGGAAATCCTGCGGTAGCCAGAGCTGTTCAGATCCTGGCGCAGAAAGCAGGTATTTATGGCATGCTTGGCGGCCAGGTGGTGGATGTGGAATCCGAGGGTCAGCCGCTGGAGCGGGAAAAACTGGACTTCATCTATGATCTGAAGACCGGCGCATTGATCGAGGCTTCCATGTTGATCGGTGCGGTACTTGCAGGGGCTTCCGAGGAAGAACAGCAGGTGATCTTGCAGGTGGCAAAAGATGTGGGACTTGCGTTCCAGATTCAGGATGACATTCTGGATGTGACCAGTGACATTGAGACACTTGGCAAACCAATCGGCAGTGATGAGAAAAATCATAAAACAACATACGTAACCATCCGGGGACTGGAACAGGCCCAGAAGGATGTAGAGGAAATATC
>CAVAFS010000290.1:0-5849 GCA_963587975.1 Bulleidia sp.
AGCGTTCTTTAGATTTCAGCTAAAATGCTGTTATTTCTATAATACTTTCATTTGAAAAATAAGGTCATTTGTATTCATTCTTACTTAATTTTTTAACAAATAAATAATCTACATCCCAGATCCATTAATCCTCCTGTGCATTCTCCAGCAAGCTCTCCGGCGGAATCTCATATTCAATCCCAATCATCGTCAGTCCATGCGCCGGAGCTGTCCGTCCCGCTGCCTTCCGATCTTTCTTCTCCAGAATTGCCGGTATATCCTCTGGCTTAGTTTTTCCGATTCCCACATCAAAAAGTGTTCCTGCAATAATCCGCACCATATTATAAAGGAAACCACTTCCGGTAATCCGAATGGTCAACAACTCGCCGTCCTGTTTTAATTCACAGGAATAAATCGTACGTGTGGTATCCTCCACGGCAGTATTTACGGAGCAGAAACTTTTAAAATCATATGTTCCCTCAAACTGTTTTGCCGCCTCACACATTGCCGGGATGTTCAGTTTCCGATAAACGAACCAGGTATCCAGACGTCTCTGCGGCATCGGAAATTCACGGTTCAAAATGCGGTATTCGTAAGTCTTGCGACTGTTGCAGTGACGCGGATGCCAGTCCAATGGAATTTCGCTGGAATTTTGTACTACAATATCATCGGGCAGACGCTGATTCAGTGCATAGGAAATCTTTTCCGCCGGCATCCGTGCATTTGTATCGAAGACTGCCACGTTTCCATAAGAATGTACTCCGGAATCCGTACGGCTCGCACCGATCACTACGATATCTTCTTTCAATAAATTACTCAGTTCCCGATTCAGAACACCTTCTATGGTAATTCCATTTGGCTGCACCTGCCATCCACAGTAATTGGTGCCATCATAGGCCACCACAAGTTTCACTCGTTTCAAACACACACCTCCCTCTTCCTATAAAAAACAAGGTTCATTTCTATCCAAAATCTTTTTCAAATAAAAACACTAAAATAATCTATAAAAAAACTGTATAAATTCACCCAGACAAACATAACACATATCTCACAGACTTTCTGTGTCTGATGCAAGAATAACTTTGCCTTCCCGTTTTACCTGCAGAAGTTTTCGTCATCTCTCATCTGCTATATCTTCTCACTGAATCCATACAGTTTCCTCATTATTTGAATTTCATTCTATACAATTTATTACTATCTCTTTCAAACTTCTATAAAAAGATCCGTATCACAACAATGACTGCCAGATACAACACCATCACCACATACGCCTTATAATCCGCAGAAATATAGTGCAGCGGCTTCATCTTGGTTCTGCCCTCACCGCCGTGGTAACAGCGCGCCTCCATGGCTGTCGCCAGATCATTGGCACGTCGGAATGCGGATACAAACAGCGGCACCAGAATCGGCACCATCGCTTTCGCTCTCTGAATAATATTACCCTCTTCAAAATTCGCGCCTCTTGCCATCTGTGCTTTTTTAATCTTATCCGCTTCTTCTGCCAGAATCGGGATAAAACGCATGGCGATGGACATCATCATGGCGATTTCATGCACCGGAACTCCAATTTTTGATAATGGTTTCAGGCCTTCCTCCAGACCGTCCGTCAGCTTATTTGGTGTAGTTGTCAATGTCATCACGGAAGTTCCCACTACCAGATATACCAGTCGAATGGTAAAATATACGGCATTGCTGACGCCCTGATCTGTGATATGTATGAATTTCCATGCAAAATATGTCTCCGGTCCCTGGGTAAAAAACAGGTTACAAACGGCAGTAATGACCACCAGAATCCAGATGGCCCGCACACCTTTCAGCATGAAGGAAAATGGTACATGTGACAGATGGATCACCGCAAGCAAAAACAATGTCACCACGATGAATCCCACAAAATCATGGAACAGAAATAATGACACAATGTACATCAGTGTCGAAAGCAGTTTCACCCGGGGATCCAGTCTGTGGATCACAGATTCTGTTGGATAATATTGTCCAAGTGTAATATCCTTTAGCATAATTTCATAATCTCTTTCTTCGCTTCTTCAATGGTTGTTACCGAAGTATCCACTGCAAATCCAGCTTTTTCCAGATCTTTCATCAGATAGGTAACCTGCGGTGCCGCCAGTGACACCTGCTCCAGTTCTTCCACATGGGAAAAAACTTCCGCCGGCGTTCCGTCCAGCATCAGTGTACCGTGGTTCAGCACCACGATCCGCTGTACGTAATTTGCCATGTCCTCCATGCTGTGGGATACCAGAAGCACCGTCATTTCCATTTTTTCATGCAGATCTCGGATCAGATCAAACAATTCATCTCTTCCCTTCGGATCCAGACCCGCTGTCGGCTCATCCAGGATCAGCACTTTCGGATTCATGGCAATAACACCGGCAATGGCTGCACGGCGTTTCTGTCCTCCGGAAAGTTCAAATGGCGACATTTCCCAGTATTTTTCCGGAAGTTTTACCCGGATCAGCGCTTCTTTTGCTTTTTCCAGTGCCTCTTCCTCGGAAAATCCCTGATTCTGCGGACCGTAAGCAGCATCTTTTAATACGGTTGTCTCAAAAAGCTGATACTCCGGATATTGAAATACCAGTCCGACTTTTCCTCTCAGGGAACGCAGGGAATATCCCGGTGCATAAATATCTTCACCGTTGTAATAAATATGACCTTCATCCGCCTTGATCAGACCATCCAGCAACTGGATCAGCGTTGATTTTCCAGAACCGGTGTGTCCAATGATACCGACAAATTCACCATCGGCAATCTCAAGACTTAAATTTTTTAACGCATGTATCTCATACGCACTTCCCTGTGCATACGTATAACTCAGGTTTTCGATTTTAATTGACATATTGCCTCCACCAGTTCCTGTCTGCTCAAAATTCCATCCGGGATTGGCAGCCCTTCCTTTTTCAACTCCCATGCAAGCCGGGTGATCTGCGGTACATCTAAACCATAGCTTAACAAAGTCTCAACCTGCGAAAAAATTTCACGGGGGGTTCCCTGCATCACCACACGTCCATCATCCATGACAAACACATAGTCTGCGTCAATGACTTCTTCCATATAATGCGTGATCAGGATTACCGTCACATCTTTCTGTCGATTCAATCGATGTACCGTATTTAAAACTTCTCTTCGACCATTCGGATCCAGCATAGCCGTCGGTTCATCCATGATGATACATTTTGGCTCCATAGCCACAACACCTGCAATGGCAACGCGCTGTTTCTGACCACCGGATAAGCGGTTCGGGGAATGATAACGATACGCTGTCATGCCGACTGCCTCCAGGCTGTGTCCGACACGTTCCCAGATTTCTTCCGTTGGGACACCGATATTTTCCGGGCCAAACGCCACATCTTCTTCCACCACACCTGCAACGATCTGGTTATCCGGATTTTGAAAGATCATACCGGCTTCCTTGCGGATGTCTAAAATATTTTCATCCTTTGCGGTATCTTTTCCGTCCACCCAGACAGTTCCTTCGCTTGGTGTCAGCAGCGCATTCAGATGTTTTGCAAAGGTGGATTTACCGGAACCGTTATGTCCAAGCACGGCAATAAACTGTCCCTCTTCCACCTCAATATTCACATCATCCAGCGCCAGCGTCACGTCCTGCACTTCTCCCTGCTCATCCCGGCGCACAAATTTATGTTTTAATTTTTCAGCCTTAATAAATGCCATGTGTATGGATCCTCTTACTCAATATAATCGTCAAATTTTGTCAGATGTCCCATCAGCTGCATCTGAGAAAAATCATTCTGGCGCAGTGCTTCGTACAGCACGACAGCCACTGAATTAGACAGATTCAGGGAACGGATGTCACTTAACATTGGAATCCGCACACATCTGTCTTTGTTATGTGCTAAAATCTCTTCCGGGATTCCGGCACTTTCTTTTCCGAACATAATATAACAGTCTTCTTCATAGGACACTTCTGTATACACATTCTGTCCCTTTGTAGTTGCCATATAAATCTTCGCTCCCGGATTTTTCTCCAGAAATTCCTGATAATTTACATAAGTTGTCACATCCAGATCTTTCCAGTAGTCCATACCTGCCCGCTTGATCTGTTTTTCATTCAGGCGGAATCCAAGGGGCTCGATCAGATGCAGGCGTGTACCTGTTGCCACACAGGTACGCCCGATATTTCCGGTATTTGCCGGGATCTCCGGCTCATACAGAACAATGTTTAATTTTGCCATAATCTATGCTTCCTTTTTCTCCGCACGAAGTTTCTGTACAAAACGCTCCATGCGGTCTAATGCTTCTTTTAATGCTTCCAGTGAATATGCATAGGAAATTCGTAAAAAGCCTTCGCCGCAGGCACCAAATGCCGTACCCGGAACGACTGCTACTTTTTCTTCCTGCAGGAATCTGGTTGCAAATTCATCGGAAGTCATGCCAAATTCTTTGATACACGGAAATGCATAAAATGCGCCAAATGGCTCAAAACACTCCAGTCCCATCTCTTTAAAACGATGCATCAGATAACGACGGCGTCCATTGTACTCGTCACGCATATGTGCCACGTCCTCATCACCATTTTTCAATGCAGAAACGCCTGCATACTGACTGGTCGTCGGTGCACACATAATCGCAAACTGGTGAATTTTCAGCATCTGCTGTAAGATCACTTCTGGTCCACATGCATATCCGATACGCCATCCTGTCATTGCATGGGATTTTGACAGACCGTTGATATAAATGGTGCGGTCTCTCATTCCCGGAAGGGACGCAATAGACACATGTCCGTCATCCGTATAAGTAAGTTCAGAATAAATCTCATCAGTAATAACATAAAGGTCATTCGCAACGATAAGATCAACCAGATCTTCCAGATCACTTTTCTCCATTACTGCACCGGTTGGGTTGTTCGGGAATGGAAGTACCAGAATCTTTGTCTTCGGTGTAATTGCTGCTTCCAGTTCTTCTCTGGTCAGACGGAACTGGTTTTCTGCTTTCAGTTCAATGACTACCGGCTCACCGCCTGCCAGCTTTGCGCACGGCAGATAGGATACATAACTCGGCTGCGGAATCAACACTTCATCACCCGGATCCAGCATGGCACGCATTGCAATATCAATGGCCTCACTTCCGCCGACCGTAACCATAATTTCATGATTATAATCATACTCCAGACCGTATTTCCGGTTCAGGAAATTTGCGATCTCAATTTTTAATTCTTTTAAACCGGCATTTGATGTGTAGAAAGTTCTTCCTTTTTCCAGAGAATAGATACCCTCATCACGAACATGCCATGGTGTGTCAAAATCCGGCTCACCAACACCAAGAGAAATTGCATCCTTCATTTCACTTACAATGTCAAAAAACTTACGGATACCGGATGGCTCAATTTCTGTAATTACTTTTGATAATGGGTTTCTCATGGTGTCATCAGCATCCTTTCATCTTTTTCTTTTTCTGCCATAATGGTTCCGTGATCTTTGTACTTCTTCAGAATGAAGTTTGTTTTTGTACTCAATACGGACTCCAGCGGTGAAAGTTTGTCTGATACGAACTGTGCTACTTCACGCAGGGTACGTCCCTCGATGGTTACAAGCAGATCGTAACTTCCGGAGATCAGGTAAACAGCATTTACCTCCGGATAGTTGTAAATACGCTCTGCGATCTTATCAAATCCCTGTCCTCTCTGTGGGGTAACGCTTACCTCGATCAGAGCAGTTACTTTTTCAATATCTGTTTTGTCCCAGTTGATCAGTGTATGATATCCGCAAATGATATGATCAGCTTCCATAGCAGCAAGTTCATTTGCTACGCTGATCTCATCCTCTCCGAGAATGATTGCCAGTTCTTTGATATCAATACGACTGTTTTTTTCTATAAAAGTTAAAATTTTTTCACGC
>CAVAFS010000290.1:5916-7594 GCA_963587975.1 Bulleidia sp.
TTTCTCCTTCACATTTCTCAACGATAATTTTATACTCGCAGACACTTCCAGATCTTTTTCTTCACCGCTGTTTCATACAGCATTCCATGGAATCATATAAAAAGACCTAGTATATCTGCTCTCCCGCTCGCGGCGGCTCCAGGAATCTGCGTTCTTCCTCATTGATCACAACCCTGTCATTGTCCGCTGTCGCTTTTCCAACTACCACAGCCGGGATTCCCTGCTGTTTCAGATCCAGCACCAGACGATTACCGTCCTCGGCTGCCAGCAAAAGGCTGCCGGTAGAGCCCATCTGATATGGATTGAGATCAAAAAATTCACAGATTTCTACTGTTTCCTGTCGAATCGGGATCTTCTTTAATTCGATTTCAAGTCCGACGCCAGAGGCTTCCGCCAGTTCCCACAACGCTCCGAAAATACCACCCGTGGTCACGTCATGCATGGCTCTCACGCCAGACTTCATGGCGGTAGCGGCCTCCGGAAGAATGGAAAAATACTGTTCGAACCGCTCTGCGTCATCCAGTAAATGCTGCGGATACCGTGATAACAAAGCTTCTCTGCGGCTGCAGGCAAGTTTCGCCGTTGCCTCAAGGCCGATCCACTTTGTCACGACAATGTCATCGCCCGGTCTCGCTCCTGCTGTGGTGGAAAGCATTCCCTTCTTTGCTTTTCCCACCGCCGCGATAGAAACCACCGGCCGGTTCACTGCATCAGTCACTTCCGTGTGCCCGCCAAGGATCTGTACCTGCAATGGTTCACACTCTTTTGCGATGGTCTGAACCATTTTACGCATTTCCGGTTCTTCCACCTCAGGCGGCAGTAATGCGGTGAGCATCAGCCCAATCGGTTCTGCGCCTCCGGCTGCCAGATCGTTCAAATTGGCATGCACTGCACAGCGGCCATCCAGTGAATCGTTCCAGATTACCGGATCCGATGAAAGCACTACCGCTTCATCTTCTGCCACGGAAATTGCCGCGCAGTCCTCGCCGACTCCCGCTGCCAGTAACACATCCGGGCGTTTGAAATGCAGTTGTTTTAAAATAGAACGTTTCAAAACGCTCTCTGCTATTTTTCCCTGTTTCATATTGATTATTTATCCCTTATGATTACACAGAAAGGCTGTCTTGTCGGACAGCCTTGTCTTGTTCTTTTTATTGTCCTGCGGACTGATCCTGCTGTCCGGCTGCATCAGTTCCCTGCTGTGTCTGATCCTGCGTCTGTCCCTGCTGCGCAGAATCTGCCGGCTGCTGTGTCTGGTCTGTTGTCTGACCTGCATTCGCATCGGTTGTCTCCGGCTGCTGTACCGCATTCTTCCACTGCGCTGCTGCTGCACGGATGGTTGCTTCATCCTGTGTCGCAATGGCCGCCTTCATGGCAGCTGTTGCTTCCGCATTTGCAGACGATACGCCTACAGAGTAGATGGCCGGAGAAGCCTTGTATGTGGTCTTGTTAAAGATATCTCTGCTCTGCTCCACGCCATCGACAGTTACCACTTTCCATAAACGGGCAGATTTTCCCGTATGGGCACTCTGTGTCTTTGTAATGGTTCCAACGGCATCCGAAGATTCCTGGAATTTTACACCCGGATCTGTGGTGCTCAATGTCTCACTGACAAAGGATACCTTGCGGTTGGCCGCTCTGGTCTCCTGCCCGTAAATGGTAAATGAAATATTGGAGC
>CAVAFS010000291.1:0-2561 GCA_963587975.1 Bulleidia sp.
GAGTTAGGAGGAAGAAGATGAAAATTCTTGGTATTTCAGGTGGAACAAGAAACGGCGCAAATGACTGCATGTGTAAGGAAGCACTGCTGGCGGCAAAAGCAGAAGGGGCGGAGATTGAATTTATCCGTCTGACAGATCTGAACATTCAACATTGTACAGGTTGTAAAGCCTGTGTCATGGCACTGTTTTCCGGAAGAGGAAATATGTGTGTTCTGAAGGACGATTTTGACTGGCTGCTGGATAAAATGATGGATGCGGATGGCATTTTGTTTTCCATCCCGATTTTTGAGAAGTGTGCGATGGGATTATTCCACACAATCATGGATCGATTTGGACCACGTATGGGACGTGCCCACAATATTATCGCAACGAAAATTGCATCAGAGGGTGGAAAAGCAATTGATCCGCGTTATTTAAAAGACCGTGTGGTATCTTATATGGCAATTGGTGGTTCTGACTGGACCACACAGGTACAGTGCGATTTTGCATTGCAGGGAATGATTGATATGTGGAAAGTGATTGATAATGAAGCGTTCCAGTGGTCATTGGGTATCATGGCAGATGAGAAGAAAGTAGCGCGTGCACATGAGATTGGTGTAAACCTTGCAAAAGCAGCAGCAGACATTGAACATGCACAGTATCAGGGAAATCAGGGTGTCTGTCCACATTGCCATTCCCGTAATTTCTTTATCAATGGCGATGGAAGCGTAGTTTGCGGTATCTGTGGTATTGTTGGAAAATTACATGAGACATCAGACGGATATGATTTTACTTTTGAGGAAAGTCAGTTAGAGCATGCACATGATACTTTGAGTGGACAGTTCATTCATGCAGATGATATTCAGAAAAATGAGGCATCTGCAGGAGCGATTGCCCGAAGTGACGAATATAAAGCAATGGTGAAAAGATACATCGAAGCTGTTGTTGCAGTAAAACCGGAATAAAAGAATAATTGGAGGAAACAGATTATGAGTAACGTACCGTTTCATTTAAAACATCATCATGTAGGATATTTTGTAAGCAATATTGATACTACCGTAAAATGGTATGAAGAAATGTTTGGCTTTGAACTTGCACACAAGACTGTATATGATCTTCCGGGACAGGGACCGACACAGATGTGCTGGATCCAGAACGGAGATTTTTGGATTGAACTTTATCAGTATAATCCGGCACTTGCACCGTTTACCGTAGAAGACTATCTGGGAAAACTTGGATGCAAACATGTATGTTTTTATGTGGCAAATGATGAATTTGATGCATTGCGCAATCATTTAAAAGAGAAAGGCGCAAATGTATTTGTTGACATCCGTTGGCCGAACGACCAGAGCGGAGCGTTGGTAGAGCCGATGGCGGCAGATTCTGACAAAGACATTTCAACAGGTGTTATCTACGTGGCAGATCCGGATGGTATGTGGATTGAAGTTCAGGGAGAATTTTATCCGGGCGTAGGTGCAAAAAAAGAGCAGTAGGACAATAAAAAATCTGTATGCAAAACGATCAGGAATTTTCCTGGTCGTTTTCAATAAGAAGAACATGGAGAGGAGAAATGGTCATGGAAAAGGTAAAAATTATTCCGGAACGCTGCAAAAGCTGTGGATATTGTGTGCGCTTTTGTCCAAAACAGGTGCTTGATATTGGTGAAAAAGTGAATTCAAAAGGATATGAATATGTGTATCCAAAACATCCGGAAGCCTGTATCAGTTGTTGTATGTGTGCACGTATCTGCCCGGATGGTGCAATTGAAATTTTCAAATAAAATATTTTAGAAAAATAATGATAAGGAGTGAATGAATATGGCCAGAGTATTAATGAAGGGCTGTGAAGCAATTGCAGAAGCAGCCGTGCGGGCTGGATGTCGTTTTTTTGCAGGATATCCGATCACACCGCAGAATGAGATCCCGGAATATTTTGCACGTCGTCTTCCGGAAGTAGGTGGAGTGTTTGTGCAGGGTGAGTCGGAAGTAGCGTCCATCAACATGGTATATGGAGCAGGAGCCAGTGGAACGCGGTCTATGACATCCTCATCCAGTCCCGGAATCGCATTAAAAAGTGAAGGAATCTCTTATTGTGCGGCAGCACGTATTCCAATCGTGATTTCAAATATTTCCAGAGGAGGCCCAGGTGTAGGTGCCATTCAGCCAGCACAGCAGGATTATTTTGAAGCAACAAAAGCGTCCGGAAATGGTGGATTTGAGATGATGGTTCTTGCACCGGCTACGGTTCAGGAAGCGGTAGATCTGACGGTTGCAGCATTTGATTATGCAGACAGAGACCGCAATCCGGTAATGATTCTTGCAGATGGTGTGATCGGAACGATGATGGAGCCGGTGGAAATGCCGGAAATGAAATCAGAAGAAGCAGTAGAAAAAATCCGTGAAAGCAAAGAGCGCTGGTCTGTAATAGGGCATAAGCTGGATTACCCAAATCGTGCATGGGTGCAGGCAGGTAACTGGGATACAAATGTGATGCAGCAGATGAATGAAGAGGCGGAAGCTTTGTATAAGAGTTGGGAAAAGGATATCCAGGTAGAAGAATATCGGATCGAAGATGCCGAACTG
>CAVAFS010000292.1:0-2892 GCA_963587975.1 Bulleidia sp.
GCTCGATTTTTCCAAAACGGGAACGGATGGGATCCAGCTTGTCCACCTGTTTTTTCATCACAGACTCAAAAATCGCATGCAGTTTTGTCAGGTCATATCCTTTCGTCAGTTCATCCAGATCCAACGGTGCTTCGTAAGTACGCACTTCTTCCGGGATTGACGGATTTTTGAACAAACGGCGACCTGCATCGATCTGTCTGTCCTTCAACTCCTGAGACATATATTTGAACAGCTTGTACTGCAGCAGCTGCTCCATCAGTTCCGCACGCGGATCGATTTCCTCTTCCTCTTCGCTTTCCTCTTTTGGAAGAAGCCATTTTGATTTGATTTCCAGCAGGGTTGCCGCCATCACAAGAAACTCACTCATAATATTCAGATCTTGTCTCTGCATTTCACGAATATATTCCAGATACTGGTTTGTAATCTCCACGATCGGAATATCATAAATACTTACTTTATTTTTATCCAGCAAATGAAGCAGAAGGTCCAGAGGGCCTTCAAATACTTCCAGTTTTACCTTTAATTCCATAGGTCACATTTTCTCCAATCTTACACTATTGTACTGAATCCATGTGAAAATTCAAGGCTTTTCTTACTTTTTATCAAATACTTTTTCAAATTACCTCCACCCAAAAATTCTACACTCCTACCCTATAAAAGTATCATCCATCACAGGGCATATATCTTGCCCGTATTTCATACACATAGAATAAATCATTCTCTCAGGTTGCTTATGAAATTTATCTTCGCACTGTTTTTATCTATAACTCTTTGTCTCCCAACTATTGTATACACAGGCAATGCTCAGACTTTGAACAACATTTATCTGGAGTCAACTTCTGATACGAATTCCAGTGCCAATACCGATTCAGGTACAGAACCAGACAATCCCTCGTCAAACGCAGCCACTCCTACGCTTACCCTCACCTCTTCCAACGCACTTCTGATGGATGCCGATACCGGCACAGTTCTGTACGAGCAAAACGCTGATGAAAAACGACCATTGGCCAGCGTCACCAAAATCATGACGCTGCTTCTGATCTTTCAGGCACTGGATTCCGGGCAAATTCATCTGGAGGATCCCGTCACCGTCTCTGCACACGCGGCCAGCATGGGTGGTTCTCAGGTCTATCTGGAAGAAGGCGAGGTTCAGACAGTGGAAACACTGATCAAATGCATCGTAGTGGCCAGTGCCAATGATGCCTGCATCGCTATGGCGGAACTGATCAGCGGAAGTGAAGATGCTTTTGTCCAGAAAATGAACGACACCGCAGCTGCCCTCGGCATGACTCATACAAGTTTTGCAAACTGCTGCGGCCTGGATACAGATGTTCACTATTCCACCGCCCGGGATATCGCCCTGATGTCACGGGAACTTACCACAAAATATCCAGACATTTTTCAATACACTTCTATCTGGATGGAGGACATCACCCACCATACCGCCAGAGGTGACACGACATTCACCCTCAGCAACACAAACCATCTGATCAAGCAGTATCCATACGCCACCGGCTTAAAAACCGGTTTTACCTCTACGGCTGGTTTCTGCCTGTCAGCCACAGCCAGCAAAGACAATATAAATCTGATTGCCGTCGTGCTTCATGCGCCAAGCAGCAAAGAACGGATTGCCGATGTCAAAACGATGTTCGAATGGGGGTTTGCAAACTGTCATGTGTATACAGACGAAAACACAGATGCTTTACCTGAAATTCCGGTTTCCAGAGGCCAGCAATCCATGCTCTCCTTAACCTATGAATCTGCATTCCACTATCTGGATACTTCAAATGCCACAGGAGAACTGGAAAAAAAATTAGAGCTTCCGGATATGGTAGAAGCTCCAATTGAAAAAGACGATGTGATTGGGAAAGCGGTATATACACTAAATGGCGAAACTGTCGGATCCGTCAATCTGCTGGCCGCCGAAAGAATACCTTTACTGACGTTAAAAGATGCATGGAAACAAGTTCTTTGCCGCTTTTTACTGTCTGATCTTACGGGTATGCAGACAGCAATTTTTCCAGATCCACCGTCCCCCAGCATTTCATTTTTCGATCCATACCGGAACGATCTGCACTGCGATACAACTGTAACTTTACCTCATTTGGTGTCATAGCCGGATATTTGCACAGCAGTAATGCAATCATTCCGGACACGATCGGTACTGCCATAGACGTACCACTTTTTCTGACATAGATGCCCGGTCTCGTGCCACAGCTGATGATATCGGTTCCGGGCATCAGAATCTCCGGTTTTACCACGCAGGCCTCCGTCGGCCCCCGGCCGGAATACAGGCTTGGTTCCCGTCTGTTCTCATTTACCGTGTCCAGACTCCCAACTGTAATGATTTTCTTTGAAATTCCGGGACTGGTCACGGTATTCTCCCCAGGGCCGTTATTTCCGGCAGCTGCCAGTACCACAATGCCTTGATCCCAGGCGCGCTCCACACTGCTTAACAGCCGTTTCTGTAATTCCGGCTGCACACGCTCCAGCATGCCAACGGAAATGTTGATAACGCGAATCTTCTGTATATGACGCTGATTATATTTCATAATGTCTTCCACTGCCTGACAGGTATCCAGAATCTTCCCGTTTCCGTTTTTATCCAACACCTTACAGCTCCACAGATAACATCCCGGTGCAACTCCATGAACGACTCCCTTCCCACCGGCGCCTATAATCCCGCTGATATGCGTCCCATGACCGTTATCATCGTAAGGCTGTGGACGCTGTCTGATATAATCCCGGAAACCGGCAATTTTTCCCTGCAGATCTGCATGTGGATAAATCCCGGTATCCAATACCGCCACAAGAATACCCTGTCCGAAAATCCCCTGTCTGTATGCAGCAGATGCATGAATATATTTTAAAATTCTTTCCATATAGTAATAT
>CAVAFS010000293.1:0-2043 GCA_963587975.1 Bulleidia sp.
AAAAGAGGAATCTGAAAACCTTGATTTTATTGGGCTGAAGATTCCGAGAGATTATATGATTTATCAGGAGGTAAGAACATGAGTAAGAAATTAGTAGCATATTTTAGTGCAAGCGGCGTTACAAAGAGAGCAGCAGAGATGGTTGCTTCAGCAGCAGATGCTGATTTATATGAAATCGCACCAAAAGTACCATATACAAGAGCAGATCTGGACTGGATGAATAAGAAGTCCAGAAGCAGTGTGGAGATGAGTGACAAGTCTATCCGTCCGGAAATGGCAGATTCAGATCTGGATGTGAGCGGATATGATGAGATCCTGATCGGATTTCCAATCTGGTGGTATGTGGCACCGACAATTATCAATACATTTCTGGAAGCACATGACTTCAGCGGTAAGAAGATTGTACTTTTTGCTACATCAGGCGGAAGCGGATTTGGTAATGTCGTAAAAGAATTACAGCCGTCAGCACCGGGCGCGGTGATCACTGAGGGAAGATTACTGAACAGAGCAAACAAACAGGAAATAGCAGCATGGGTAGAATCGCTGTAAGATTTGGAGGAAGATAATCATGGAAAAGATCGTACAGACAGCAGGAAGAAATGCGCTTGGTGAGTTTGCACCGGAATTTGCACATTTCAATGATGATGTATTATTTGGTGAGAACTGGAACAATCAGGATATTGATGTAAAGACAAGAAGTATCATTACCGTTGTTGCACTGATGGCATCAGGTATCACAGATTCTTCTCTGAAATTTCATCTGCAGAATGCCAAGGATCACGGCGTAACACAGAAAGAGATTGCAGCTATCATCACACACGTTGCATTCTACGCAGGATGGCCGAAGGGATGGGCAGTGTTCAATCTTGCAAAAGAAGTATGGCAGACCGGAGAAGGCGACCTTCCATATGAAGATGAGGCAATGAGAGCACATGCCAAATCTATGGTATTTCCAATCGGTGCGCCAAATGACGCATTTGCAAAATATTTCGTAGGACAGAGTTATCTGGCACCGGTTTCTACTTCTCAGGTAGGAGTATTTAATGTGACATTCGAGCCTGGATGCCGTAATAACTGGCATATCCATCATGCCAAGAGTGGCGGCGGACAGATCATCATTTGCGTAGCAGGACGCGGATATTATCAGGAAGAAGGCAAAGAAGCCATCGAAATGAAACCGGGCGACTGCATCAACATCCCGGCAGAAGTAAAACACTGGCATGGAGCAGCACCGGGTGAGTGGTTCTCACATCTGGCAGTAGAAGTTCCGGGTGAAGAGACATCTAATGAGTGGTGTGAAGCAGTATCCGATGAAGAATATGGTAAATTGAAATAATTAAAATTCAGCAAAAAGCGGACAGATATAAATGAAAAATGGAACGTAGCAGCCAGTCATTGGCTTCCACGTTCCATTTTTTATAGTTGTAATCTTTCGTAAAGAGAAGTGGAAATTTGTCGCTTTAATTCTCGTATAGACCATCGGGAATTGATAGTTTCCTTTTCGTAAAAACTGCGTTTGTCTGGATCGGAAATTGTCAAAAGTTCACAATAATACGACCAACTCAATTTGCCAGACACTGTCTGGAAATTTTTATAATGCATATAAAATAGGCGCATATTGTAGAGATTGGATACAGAAAAGCCTTTTCCGAATTCGGCTGTCAATTCTCTTGATTCAATATTTGACACTTACACGTATCTAAGGTATATTAACAATAGTATGCTGTGAATGCCTGTGAAATCCACAGCATAAGGAGTTCATGCGTGAGTTCCTATTTAAGTATAGAACTTACATTGTTAAATAATTCATGACTTGTATTTCAATTTGCTTCATATATACTCACAAGGAATATTACACTATGGGAATTAAAACATTTGAAACACGTAATTCACTAAAAAACAAATTACATAGCAGAAACCTTATATTCTCCGAAAATGAACTTGATGAAATTTTAATTTCTCATAATTATTTTAACTTGTTCAATGGATTAGAAACTATTTTCCTAGAATCATCCTCCCCTAAATTATATAACAAAGTACAAT
>CAVAFS010000294.1:0-9192 GCA_963587975.1 Bulleidia sp.
TAATTACCAAACCTGTTTGCAGCTCTTTGCTCAAGAGGAATTTCTTCGTAAACTTGAAGTGTCGCAATATATGGATAATTTGATTTTAAAAGGCGGAATGTTTTTATATACGATTTCTAATTATGCGGGAAGACCAACGATGGATGTTGATTTTATGTTGCGAAGGATGACGAATGATATTGAGTCAATGGGAAGAATTATAAAAGAAATATGTCAGGAAAATACAGGAAATGATTTTATTAATATAGAGGTTCTAAGAGTAGAAGAAATTACGCCTGAAAAGAAATATCCCGGAGTAGGTATTAAATTGATGGGACATATTAAAAATGTCAGAATTCCGTTTGCAGTGGATATAGGGGTAGACGATGTGATAATTCCCGGTGCTGTTAAAAGAAGGGTGGTAACCAGATTAGAAGGTTTTAGAGAACCGAATATCTATACATATTCTATCGAAAGTACAATGGCAGAGAAATTTGATGCTATTTTGAAAAGAATGGCAGCGACTAGTCGGATGAAGGATTTTTATGATATTTTTTACTGGTCACAGGTATTTGAATTTGAAGGAAAGATATTGCAGGAAGCAATTTTTGAAACTTTACAGCATAGAGGTACTTCTTATGAAAAAGACAGTATGGAGTTGATAAGAGCATTTGATCAAAATGAGTTTCTTAGTAATCAGTGGAAGAATTATAATCCAGGAATAGGACTCGTAAAACCAGATTTTTCATCTGTGTTACAGCAGATTGATTGTTTTATAGGTCCTGTATATCAGTCGATTTTGCGAGAAGAAGATTTTTTTGGAATATGGTCACCCAAAGAAAATATTTGGAAGTGATAGTTAAAAGAATTAACCAATCTTGACAAATTAAGACAATTCGCTGATAATACAAAATACAGATACCCCTAATGGTATAAAGAGGAGGCGCAGTATGAGACAATGTATGGATTCGGAGAATCTGCACCGTCGTCTGAAGAAAATTATCGGACAGGTACAGGCAATTGACCGGATGATCGATGAAGATGTTCCTTGTGAGGATATACTTTCACAGTTAAATGCAGCGAAATCGGCACTTCACAAAGCCGGTCAGGTCGTATTGGAAGGTCACATTAAGCATTGTGTGAGAGATGGAATTGAACATGGAGATGCTGATCAGACGATTGCGAACTTTACCAAAGCAGTAGAACGTTTTGCAAATATGAATTAGCAGATAAGAACCAGTCTGTAATAGGCTGGTTTCTTTTTTTACCCATTGACAACCCATACCCCTATATGTATAATGAGCCTATACCCCTATAGGTATAGGAAGGAGAGCTTTATAATGAAGAAATTAGAAGAATTTCTGGAATGGGGAGGCGTGAAAAAGGATATTACATGCCTTATTTTATCGGGTATTGCGCTGATCATAAGTTTATTAAAGGTAGAAGTATTTGGAATTGATCTGGCATGGGTGGCTATTATTCTGTGCGGTATTCCGATTATTCTGGAAGCGGTTGTAGGACTGGTTACGGAGTTTGATATTAAAGCGGATGTACTGGTGTCGCTTGCACTTATCGCATCAGTAATTATCGGGGAAATATTTGCGGCGGGAGAAGTTGCATTTATCATGCAGCTCGGTGCGCTGCTGGAGGATCTGACTGTGGCAAAAGCCAGAGCGGGAATCGAGAAGCTGGTGCATCTGACACCAAGAACAGCACGCAGGCTGAATGGGGATCAGGAGAGTATGATTCCGGCAGAAGAAGTACAAGCAGGGGACATTCTTCGAGTGCTTCCGGGCGAAGCGATTCCAGTGGACGGTGTGATTCTTGAGGGACAGACATCGATCAATCAGGCAGTTATGACAGGAGAGTCGCTCCCTGTTGATAAGACAGTTGGAGATGAAGTATTCAGTGGTACCGTGAATCAGTTTGGCGCTTTTGACATGAAGGCAACGAAGGTTGGCGAGGATAGTTCCATTCAAAGAATGGTAAAACTCGTGCAGTCCGTGGATGCCGGAAAAGCGAAGATCGTAGGAATTGCAGACCGTTGGGCAACATGGATCGTAGTGATCGCGCTGACAGCGGCGGCATTGACGTGGCTGATTTCCGGACAGATCATCAGAGCTGTTACGATTCTAGTCGTATTTTGTCCATGTGCATTAGTGCTTGCGACACCGACAGCAATCATGGCAGCAATCGGCAATGCGACAAAACATGGATTTCTCGTGCGCGAAGGAGATGCATTAGAGAGACTTGCATCCGTGGCGGATATTACATTTGACAAAACAGGTACACTGACTTATGGTACGCCGAAGGTTGTGGCTTCTGTTAGTGTAGACAGCGAATGGACAGATGAAGATATTTACCGGTTGTGTTCCAGTGCGGAACTGCGTTCAGAGCATCCGTTGGGAAAAGCGGTTGTAGATTGCTATAAAAATGAACATTCCGGAGACATCCATCAGCCGGAGAACTTTGAGATGATACCGGGACAGGGCGTCAGTGCCAAGGTTGATGGAAAAGAAATTCTTGCAGGTAATAAAGAATTATTCGCAGTTCATCAGGTTGCACTGCCAGATGAATTATCAGAAAAAGCAGAGGAATATCTGCAGACAGGATGTACGATCATTTATATGGCAATAGCCGGAAAAGCGGCCGGCCTGCTTGCGTTATCAGATACACTGCGCGAGGATGCGCCGGATACGATCCGTCAGATTAATGAGGCAGGTGTGACTCCGGTACTGCTTACGGGAGACCATGCGAAAGCGGCTCATACGATTGCGGATAAATTGAATATTCGCGAGGTATATGCAAACTGTCTGCCGGAAGACAAATTGCAGCATATTGAAGACTATCAGACGTCCGGAAAGCAGGTATGTATGATTGGTGATGGAATTAATGATGCACCTGCACTGAAAAAAGCATATGTCGGAATTGCGATGGGCGGCATCGGAAGTGATATTGCAGTAGATGCTGCAGACATTGCCTTAATTAACGATCAGATCAAAGAGCTTCCGCATCTGCTTCGTCTGTCAAAGCGGATGATGATTACGATCAAATGTAATCTTACATTTTCCATGACATTGAACTTTATCGCTATTGTGTTGGCGATTACCGGAATATTGAATCCGGTTATCGGCGCACTTGTACATAATGCAGGTTCCGTGCTGGTAATCATCAATTCTGCATTTTTATTGAACTGGAAAAAATAGAACTTCTATAGTTAAAAGCTATTGACAAAATGATGAATTCTCCATATAATTACCAAAGATAATTAACTGTGGTAATTATATGGAGGCTTTTTTATTATGGATAATAGAATGATTAAAAGAATGCTTGACGCATGCTATCAGGCAAAGCGCATCCGCGAGATGCTTCCGCCGCTGCCAAGTGGTGTGATGCCATCGTATATTCAGTATCTGGATGTTATTGATACGATGGAACAGGAAGATATTTCTGTAAAAATATCGGACATCAGTGACCGGTTGAATATTCCGAGACCGGGTGTTACAAGAACGGTAAAGGAAATGGAAAAGAAAGGATATCTTGAAAAGATTGCATCACGGGATGATGGACGGGTTACGTATATAACCGCTACCGAGTCAGGAAGAGAGCTGCATCAGAGATTCGATGCACAGTATTTTACAATGTTAGCTCCTTATATGGATGTGATATCTGAAGAAGAAGCCGAAAATATGATTCAGACGATTGAGAAATTCTATCAGATTATGCGTGAAAGGAGAGATTAACATGGTAAATGATAAGACAGATTTTACACAGGGAAGTATTTTAAAGAAACTGGTTGCGTTCATGATGCCTGTGCTTGGAGCACTGATTTTACAGGCAGCTTACGGTGCAGTGGATCTGCTGGTGGTAGGACGATACGGTTCAACATCGGGTCTTTCCGGGGTATCTACGGGAAGTCAGGTATTGAATCTGGTTACATTTGTGGTAACACAGCTTGCGATGGGAGTTACTGTACTGATCGGTCGCTATCTTGGCGAGAAGCGTCCGGAACAGATCGGATCAGTCATCGGCGGAGCGGCGGTCGTATTTGCCGGAATATCGATCGTATTGTTTATCTTGATGGTGGGCTTTGCGCATCCGATTTCCGTACTGATGCAGGCACCGGAAGAAGCAGTGTCATTGACATCAAGCTATGTGCGCATTTGCGGAAGCGGCATCTTTTTTATTGTAGCATACAATGTATTATCTGCTATATTCAGAGGACTTGGAGACAGTAAGTCACCATTGCTATTCGTACTGGTGGCTTGTATTATTAATATCATCGGAGATTTGGCGTTAGTTGCAGGACTGCATATGGACGCGGTTGGAGCTGCAATCGCAACTGTTGCGGCGCAGGGATGCAGCGTGGTATTCGCAGTTGTTATTCTTCTGAAAAAGAATCTTCCGTTTTCAATTACAAAAAAGGATTTTAGATGGAATGTACAGTGTAACCGTTTTCTTAAGATCGGATTACCGTTAGCGCTTCAGGAATTACTTACGCAGATTTCATTCCTGGCGTTGTGCGCATTTGTCAATCGCCTTGGTCTGGAAGCATCTTCAGGATATGGAGTTGCATGCAAGATTGTAAATTTTGCAATGCTGGTACCGAGTGCGCTGATGCAGTCCATGGCTTCATTTGTATCCCAGAACGTCGGTGCGGGAAAAACCAAACGAGCAAAGCATACGTTATATACAGGTATTGGTGTAGGTCTTGCTGTGGGATGCGTGGTATTTACGCTGGTAATGTTCAAGGGAGATCTGCTTGCCGGATTCTTTACCACGGACGCAGCGGTTGTCCAGCGGGCGTTTGAATACCTGAAAGGTTTCGCAGCAGAGACACTTGTGACTGCCATTTTATTCAGCTTGATTGGTTACTTTAACGGTAATAATAAGACCGTATGGGTTATGACGCAGGGACTGATCCAGACACTTCTGGTACGTCTGCCGTTCGCATATGTGATGAGTATTCAGCCGAATGCCAGCCTGACAAAGATCGGTCTGGCAGCACCGGTGTCTACAACCGTTGGTGTTATCATGAGTGTCATCTACTATATCTGCATTAACAGAAAAAAGGAAAATGCATAGCAATATCCCATGTGGATCAGCATATGTTATAGTTTTCTGACTTTTCTCACATTTCTGTTCATCAAATGTCTGCCAAGGTTTCGATAAGCGAAAGCTTTCAGCGCAGACATTTCCTGACAGTGTGCTTCTAAAAGTTTATCCGGTGAATCATACACGCCAAAATCTTCTGTAATTCCTTCGCTCTGAATATAGGTATTATTGCGGTTAAAATCAATGACCGGATGTCTGAAATCGGTTACCGCTACACCATATCCGCAGAATGTGCCTGTACAGTTACGGTTCGCAGACTGGAGATGCAGCAGATAATTTCGGTCAATGATAAAACCTTCTAATTCATACCAATGGTCATCAAGATATACTTCCACCCAGCTGTGCAGGATATGATCGGGAGCATTCTTATATACGATTCCGGTCATGGCGCCTTTCTGTAATTTTTTATCTATGGTAAAGCCATGTATCCGGCAGGGAACGCCGCATGCCCGTAATAATGCCATGAACAGAGTTCCTTTGGTATTGCACTGACCGTATCCATCTTTTAATACTTTTGAGGCAGGAATACTGTCGTCCACATTATATCCAAACAGAATCTCATCCCGTACAAAATTATAAATTGCTTTGATACATTCGTAATTCGGTAAATGCTTCCAGTTACGCGCAGTGATCAGCTTTTGAACGCTTTGCGTATGGTAATCCAGCATAGGGGTAGCTTCCAGATATTTCTGATTCATATGAGACCTCCTTGCACATAGTATCCGTTGGCGGATCAGTAAAATGTTTTGTTAGATACAACTTACTATAGATGATTTTAGCATGAAGAAATGTATTTTCCTATCGTTTTACGGCAAATTCATAAGCGTTTAGCGGGATTTCATGCTAAAATGACAAAGAGTAAAATACGAGGATGAATATGGAATGAGCGATAAGACAAAAAAAGAAATTGCATACTATCACCTTCCGGGACTGTTCGAATTTTATGAATTGTACCGTGTGTTTCTGCCGTTATTTCGCGAGCATAGAGAATATTTTTATGACTGGTGCGAGATAGCTTCTATCTATGGAGCACCGGCAGACTGCCTGTGGGGCGGAGGCCGCGCGGGATTCGGAGACTGTGATCCGCAGGAAGTGCTGGAATTGATGCAGGAATATGGGATTTCAGCCAGACTGACATTCAGCAATTCACTGCTTAAGAAAGAGCATCTTGGAGATAAAAAATGCAATGCACTTTGTGCAATGTTTGAAAATAGCGGAGAAGTGAAGAATGGCGTGATTGTCCACTCGGATCTGTTGGCAGAGTATCTGCGGAAGAATTATCCGGAGCTTTATCTGGTGTCTTCAACAACGAAGGTATTAACAGAGTTTGGACAATTGCAGGATGAGATCAATCGAGATGAGTTTCAGTATGTTGTGCCGGATTTTCGATTGAATAAGGCATTTGACAGATTGGATATGCTGTCTGCGGAGCAGAAAGATAAAGTAGAATTCCTGTGCAATGAATGCTGCTGGTTTGGCTGTAAGGACAGAAAATATTGCTACGAGACAGTCAGCCGCAGGAATCTCTGAGAAGAGTATGGTGATTTTCATTGTACTGCGCTGGATTCAGAGCACGGTTATTTGTTCTCGAAAGCTATGAGAAATCCGGGATTTATCGGTATCAGAGATATTCAACATATATATCTGCCGATGGGATTCTCGAATTTTAAGATTGAGGGGCGGAGCCTAGGCAGTGCACTGATTCTGGAATTTATGTTGTATTATCTGACCAGACCGGAATATCAGCTTCAGGTCAGAGAAAAGATATATCTGGATAATATGCTGGATTTATTTTAGGAAGGGAAAGAACTATGAGAATATATGAATTAGAAGAAAGAGCATCCGTATTACCGATACTATTAGTTATATGGGAAGAGTCCGTGCGTGCAACGCATCATTTTCTTTCGGATGCGGAAGTGAATCAGATTAAGGAATATGTTCCGCAGGCACTGGATGGCGTAGAGCATCTGATCGTTACGGAAAATGAATCCGGAGAGCCGATTGCATTTATGGGAACAGAAGATGGACGTCTGGAAATGCTGTTCCTTTCACCGGGCGAAAGAGGAAAGGGCATTGGCAGACAGTTACTTCAATACGGAATGGATCATTATGACGTAAATGAGCTTACGGTTAATGAACAGAATCCGCAGGCAGTCGGATTCTATGAGCATATGGGATTCCAGACGTATAAGAGAACGGATTATGATGAAGAAGGGAATCCATATCCGCTGTTATATATGAGAAATCAATAATTTCAAATATTTGTGTGCCTGCTCTTTTGAACAGTTTGTGTTTTTTATTGCTGCCCATTGCCATACTAAAAATAAAGTATTGCTGTAATGGTCTGCAAGCAATTCGTTTGGAATGTCTTTTTGTACTGCTTCCGGACAGGTTTTAAATATAAGACGCATTTCATTGTTTAGAAAATTTCTGAAGCTTGAAAACATATATCCGGCTTCACTATTATGTATAAGTACCTTGCATATGATAGGTTCGTTTTGCTTTGTAAAATCATATATTCGGTCAAAATAGAGATAAAGCATTTCATTTTCATCAGCATGATGATATTCGCTGAGTCCTACCTGTTCAGCGAGTGTCTGCCAGCAATAATTGAGCAAATCGTATTTATCATCAAAATAATTATAAAATGTTGCGCGGGGATATTGAGCTGTTTCACACAACTGGCCGACAGTAATTTCCTCAAAGGATTTCTCGGACAAAAGTAAAAACATTTTCGTACTGAATGCTTCAAGCGTTCGTTTTGCCCCTTTTGTAAGGGGCTTTGTAATATCATATTTCATAGCAGCTTTCCTTTTTTGCAAAATTTAATATTTGTCCAACTTTAAACAGATGGATGTAACTGTCACTTGTTTTGTTATCGGCCTCAGTATACTATGAAAACAAGATTTAGACAAGTGTCTAAGTTTATTCGAATGTGTGATAAGGAGAGTTTTTATGAGTATTGCAGTTATAACCGGAGCATCTTCCGGACTTGGTGTCTGCTATGTTGATGCCGTAACAAAATTATTCCCTGAAATAGATGAACTATGGCTGATTGCCCGTCGTGAAAGGCGATTGAAAGAAGTTGCCGGGAAATATCCAGGTAAACATGTTGTGAGTATTCCTATGGACATGACGGATATGAACAGTTTCAAAATACTGGAAGAAAAATTAAAAGCTGAAAATCCTCAGATTGAAGTTTTGATAAATGATGCAGGCATGTCAGGCGGTGCTCCATTTGAAGATATGGGGCTTGAACGTATGCTTAAAATCATTGACCTGAACTGTAAGGGAGCAACAGCAATAACAAAGGTATGTCTGCCATACATTACAAATGGGGGTACAATTTTGGAAGTGTCCTCAACCTCTGCATTTGTTCCAAATACAAACTTAATCGTTTATTGTGCGTCAAAATCCTATGTATCTGCACTTTGTCTTGGACTGCGTGAAGAACTTAAAAGCAGACACATCAATGTATGTGCCATGTGTCCGGGATTTATGCTTACAGAAATGACAAAACCTGAACTTACAAAAGGGCAGAGCCGTTTACCTGTAATTGATACTAAGATTGCTGCATTGAAATCATTAAAAGCAGCAAAGAAAGGCAGAGCTGTATACACCACCGGAGCATTTTATAAATTCTACCGCTTGCTTGCAAAACTTATTCCGCATACGCTGCTTGTTAAATTTGCAGGTCTTGGTTAAGGAGATGGATTATGATTTTATATTTTTCAGCAACTGGAAATAGTGAATATGCCGCTAAACGAATTGCAATCGAAACAGGAGACGTTGCTGCGTCTATTACAGATTACTATAAAAAGGAATTGTATTCTTTCAATGAGAGATATGAAACGCTTGGTATAATAAGCCCTACATACTCTTGGGGGCTGCCTGTTATTGTGACTGAATTTCTGCAAAGATTAAATTTACGTTACAAACCAAAATATATATATTTCATTGCAACCTACGGAACAACTCCGGGTCAGACAGGACGATTTGCAGATAATATTTTGGCTTTGAAAGGTCTGGCATTGTCTGCAAGGTTCAGCGTAAAAATGCCGGATACCTGGACTCCTATTTTTAATCTGAGTGATAAAG
>CAVAFS010000295.1:0-4885 GCA_963587975.1 Bulleidia sp.
GTCCATCATGTACACCATATGCTTCTGCTTCCTGCGGATTCATATGAATATGCCGCTGTGCCACAATCACACCATCTGTAATCTGGACTGCCCCTTTCGGTCCCACAAGAATCACTCCTGCGCTTCCTTCCAGATCTCCGGACAGTCTCATCGGAGCCTGCAAGCCAAGTTTATACATATCTCCTGCCAGAATTTCCACCTGATTTTCACTTCTGACCGGTCCAAGCACTCTGACTTTCTCGATAACTCCTTTCGGGCCGCATAAGGTAACACATTCCTTACACGCATACTGTCCCGGCTGAGACAGATTTTTCATGCGCTGTAACTGATAATCTTTACCAAAAAGCTTCTCCACATTTTCCTGTGTAAGATGCACATGATGATTGGAAATACCTACTGGAACGAATCCTGCTTTTACATCTTCTGTACATTCTACCGGAGCTTCTTTTTTTACAGATTCTACCGCTTTCAGAAACAGTTCAAGAATATCACTGTAATCGTTGTTCATTCTGCCTACTCTCCTTTCATTGATTTCAGCATACCGTTAATCATATCTTTTAACTGTTCCATGTTAATTCCGTCAGATGAAGCTGTCGTACCTGTGCAAGCTGTAGTTTCCTGATTTTTTGTAAAACTTGCCGGAGACTGTGCATCGCATCCACAAATATCACGTTCTGCACTCATATGTACCGCTTTCTTCTGATTTACACAAAATGTCGGATCATCCTGAATCAGAGTTGTCACATTTTTAATTCCATAGCAAACTGTCTTTTTGTTGATCAGATGCAGTGGTGTCACATTTTCTGAAACAGAGCTTCCACCCATGGTTCCACAACCAAGTGTAAAGGCCGGTGCAAGACCTGTGCTGAGTCCTGTTCCTCCCATACTGCCTCCTGTATTCACCAGAATACGTGATGCAGGTTTTACGGAAAATTCACGTACCATGTTCTCATCCCGTGTATGCAGATTCATTGTATGACCGATTCCATTCTGAAGCAGTTTCATAGACAATTCACAAGCTTCATGCCAGTCTTTCACTACATAAAATCCAAGTACACAGGTAAGTTTTTCGTAGGAAAGTGGATTTCCTGCTCCTACACCTGTCTGACGTCCGATCAGAACCGTTGTATTATCCGGCACCTGAATGCCTGCACCTTCCGCAATTACTTTTGCTGATCTTCCAACATATTTTGCATTCATGGTATGACCATTTCTGAATAATACAGCACACACTTTTTCAAGTTCTTCCGGATTCAGAAAATATGCTCCCTGCTTCTTTAATTCTGCAACAACTTCTGCCTCATTGCATTCCTCAGCAATAATTGACTGCTCCGATGCACAGATTGTTCCATTATCAAATGTTTTACTTGTAATAATATTGGTAACTGCCTGTTTTACATCTGCGGTACGCTCAATATAAGAAGGAGAGTTTCCTGCGCCAACACCGATTGCCGGTTTTCCGGCACTGTATGCTGCCTTTACCATAGCCGGACCACCCGTTGCAATGATCAGTTTGATGGCATCATTGTGCATCAGTTCATTGGTTGCCTCCATAGAACACCTTGACAGACAACCGATCGTATCAGAAGGTGCTCCTGCCTCTACTGCTGCCTGAGCCATTAACTCTGCTGCTCTGTGGCTGCATTTCAGTGCGGATGGATGCGGAGAAAATACAATTGCATTTCTTGCTTTCACTGCAATCATTGATTTGTAAATTACTGTTGATGTCGGGTTTGTGGATGGCACAATTCCCATAAGTAATCCAACCGGATCAGCAACTACAAACATTTTATTTACCGGATCCTCACTGATGATTCCCTGTGTTTTCATACCCTTCATATAGTTATATACCAGAGTAGATGCCATATGATTTTTATATGTTTTATCCGGGACTTTTCCAAATCCGGTTTCCTCTACTGCCATTTCTGCCAGTTCCAAAGCATGCTCCTCTGCTACTTTGACCATATTCCGCAAAATTTTATCAATCTGATCTTCTGTATACTTTGCAAGTCTTTCAGCCGCAATAGATCCATATCTGCAAAGATCTCTGGCTTCTTGAATTGACTGCAAGTCAAAATCTATATTTTCCATTCTTTCCCTGCTCCTCTTTATTTTTTAGGTGTTACCTGTTTTACTGTTTTTTCCGCTTTCGCATGATCTGCATTTACCGGCTCTTTTTTCGCTGGTTCCGCATCTTTTACTGCTTCTTCCGTTTTGTCAGTACCGATCATCAAGCCGTTTAAACTTTCATGCGGACGTGGTATTACATGGGATGAAAGAAGTGTTCCCCCAATTCGTGCCACAGCAGCCGCTGCTGCATCTACAGATGCCTTGCATGCCGCAATATCACCGGTAATCGTAATTGCGACAATTCCACCTTTTACAAATGTTCTCTCTACAAGATGTACTTCTGCTGCCTTGAGCATCGCATCTGCACTCTCAATTGCCGCAACCAATCCCTGGGTTTCAACAAAACCTAATGCCTGCATTCTCTTTTTCCTCCTTGCTCACTGAATATTACTCATATGTTACATAAAATGCTTTTCCAAGCCCTTTAGCGCCAAATGCACATTTGACTCCTTCTTTTATAAAGAAAGTATCGCCTTCGTTGGCTCTGTATTCTTTTCCGTCAATCGTTACTGTAATGCATCCGCTTACTATGTGATAAATCTCCTGACACTCTGTTAACCAGTCAAATTTCACATTATCAATACTGATCATACCGGCTGATCCAGATGAACCATCCTCTGCACTGATAATTTCCTGATAGTTTACCTTTCCTTTCTGATCAGGATTTCCGGTATCCAGTTCCTGCATTTTTATACTTCTGCCTTTTACCAGTTTGAATCCTGCAGCATCGCATTCAGAATCATACGGTTTCTTTTCTTTTTCACAAAAATCAAGCAGTTCATTTAAAATCCCTTTTTCCTGCAGGCAGGATAATACTTTAAATATCAGTTCCGCATTTACTGATCCGATCTTATGTTCCGGTGAATTTTCTGTATCGCCACCGCAACATGCGACTTCCGGTACAGGTGTTTTTCCATCCTGAATCGTCATTCCATTTGTTTCAATTGGATCTCTTGCCGCCGGTGTCAACAGCGTATCTGCATCTATATACACAATGGTTTTACCGGCATTTTTCATTTCATTAACTGCCGCAACATCAATCAGCTTCTTCATTCCATGCTCACCTCCTTCTATTTTTCCAGATTACAATCCTCATCAATAATTGCTACGATTGCCGCATCTACCGGTATTCTGTCATCCTCCAGCATTCTTCTTGCAGAGGAACCAAGTGTCACAAGTACTCTGTCCCCGATTCCTGCACTGACCACATCTGCTGCCACCAGTTTTTTTCCGGCATCGGTTCCTCCGATCACTTCAACCAACATTAGCTTGTAACCATTTAATAGTTCTGACTTTCTGGTTGCCCATACATTACCAATTAATTTTGCTGTCAGCATTTATTTCCACCCCGTTTCAAATTTTGTCCGGATTGTATCAAGGGCCGTTTCTACTGCAGATATATCGCCAAAGATTGCCAGCAGTACCATGTTCTGCGGACAATTTCCTCTGATATCTTCAACCGTAACACCAACTGTTTTTTCTGCTATATCTGCTGCCATGATCATGTCGATCATTTTTCCCTGAATCAATCCAATTGCACCGACATGTTCTATTTTTTTTGCAGCACCAGACCCTTTTCTACGTGCCAGAATATCGATGGTTCCCTGTGTGGGGGATTTTATAATTCGAATATCCATTCCTGCATCTCCTATATCTCTTCGGTTCCGCAGCTGCAGGCAATTCCCAAAGGTGTGACAAACATAGGATCAATTGGTTTATATGTTTCTATTCCTGTCTTTTTCTGAATGATTGTTTCAATTCCTTCCAGACAGCAGGTTCCTCCTACCAGTGAAATACTGTCTACCTGATATTCTTTTACATGCTGACTGATGATCATTGACACTTTTTCAATTACCGGTTTCAACACAGGAAGAATTTCCTTATGGTTCTCCGGATTACGTTTAAAAAGCTCCGCTTCTTCAAAACTTTTTCCATATGCTCCGGACAGCACCAGTGAAAAATGGGTACCACCTGTAGGTTCATCCGCAACATAGACTACTTTTCCATCTTTAAAAATGGAAATACCTGTCGTTCCACCACCAATGTCTACAACCGCACCATTCTGAATCTGAAGAACTTTATTCGCTGCCGTAGATTCGTCTTCCAGCGCAGTAATTATGTATCCTGCTGCTTCTACCACATTTTTGACAGCTCCGCCATCCAGAGTACCGGTTCCCGGTGGAATTGCAGCTGCCGCATACAGCAGCTCCACACCAAGCTCTTCTTCCAGATTTTCTTTCATCCGGCGCACAATATCTACCGCTCCAATGTAATCAACAACCATTCCATCTCTTACAACATCTGCGTATTCATAGGCACCGGCCACTGGCTCTCTGTTTTCATCCAGAACAACCGTTACCACACACGCTGTTCCAAGATCGATGCCCACGTAATATACCGGACTTTCGGAATGGATCGGATGCTCTACTACTTCTTTGAACTTATTTACCATTTCATCGCAAAACTGCAACTTTACTGTATCCGTCCGCATTCTTTTCCTCCCGATGCCATGCATATCAACATGGATAATCTGTTAATGATCTGGTTGACTTTATCTGCCACAACCGGCAAAATTTCTTCCTGCTCCGGCATTGCAAATTCCTGTACTGTTCTGGACAACTGTTCGGCTATTTCAATCTTTTCTCCCAGAAGCTGTCTGCTCAGAATAAGTACTTCTGCTTCCAGCACCTCAATGCTGCTTAAAAGTTTCTTCATTTTCAGATCATCCGTCTCTGTTTCCTGTAATACTTCTGCC
>CAVAFS010000296.1:0-8338 GCA_963587975.1 Bulleidia sp.
GCTCTGAGCCCTAGTAGGGTCTCAGAGCTTCCAGTATTTCTGTCACGATTTCACTGGTATCCAGCAGTCGATCTGCTTTTGCAAAATCCTGTTCACGGATCATTCGCTCAAATTCGTAAAATTCATAAGAA
Source organism: Bulleidia sp. (assembly GCA_963587975.1). GTDB lineage: Bacteria > Bacillota > Clostridia > Lachnospirales > Lachnospiraceae > Eubacterium_I. The sequence continues at coordinate 132 of CAVAFS010000296.1, forward strand.
AGTCGATGCACATTTTCCTTAAAATCACAGTTTTTCAGAAGATTTCCTTTTCGATCTGTTATGGCAAAAGAAGAAATCTGATTCATCGGCATCGGAATCGTCAGGCATGCTTTCTCCCCGGCAATGGTAGAGTGCACCGGAGCCTGGCAGTCCTTGGCAGCCAGAGCGACAGCCTTGCAATCGCCGTAATCTAAAGTAACAATGCCGCTGGTGTCAATGCCACGCTGCATGTTTGGCTGATAGGAAAATGCCTTCGGTCTGCCAAACAATCCGATGGTAGCATGCAGGTTATAGACGTTCAAATCCATCAAGGCACCACCGGCGCAGTTCGGATCAAAGGCCGGGGCAATGGTTCCTTCCAGAAATGCATCATAGCGGGAGGAATACTGGCAGAACTGAAAATTGATCATGCGCACAGGACCAAGTTCCGGTAAGGTTTCGCGTACTGCCTGATAAGCCGGGGTAAAATGTAAGCTCATAGCTTCGATCATCATAACACGATGTTTTTTGGCAGTTTCCCGCAGGAGCCGCAGTTCTTCTGTGGTCAGCGTGATTGGTTTTTCTATAATGGCGTGTTTGCCGGATTCCAGTGCTTTTTTCGTGAAATCAAAGTGCAGGGTATTTGGCAGCGCTACGTAGACTGTGTCGATATCTGTTTGCAGCAAGGCATTATAATCCAGAAAGACACCGTCTAAGCCATAGGTTTTACAAAGTTCTCTGGCACGTTGTTCTGAGGATTCCCGAGCCAGAATATAACATGTTTCGATTTTTCCTTCCTGTTTCATGGCGGACAGCAGCGGAAGGACATCCCGCACGATCAGGCCGCTTCCTAAAATTCCAAGTTTCATAGTTGTTCTCCTAATATAAGTGTCTGTTTTTTTATTATCGTGAGTAATAAATATCAATTGTCTTTTGGGAAAGTTCCCTGGTAAAGTAAGGACTGCTATGTTTAGTATAGTTCAGAAAAATACAAAAAACCAGTAGCAAATGTGGAAATCCGGCATTGAGACAGGGACGGAACATGTGCTATACTAAGTGCAATGAGGAGTTTTCGAAAAAAGAAGAACGAGAGGTAAAAGAAATGAAGAAGTATGGATTTGGTGTTGACGTAGGTGGCACAACATGCAAAATCGGTTTGTTTGAGAATACCGGTGTGATCGTGGACAAATGGGAAATCAAGACAAACACAGAGAACAACGGTGCATCAATTCTGGATGACATTGTGGCAGCTGTAGAGGGCAAACTTGCAGAGGCCGGTATCAGCAAAGATGAAGTAGAAGGAATCGGGATCGGCGTTCCTGGTCCGGTCAAAGATGACAGTGTTGTATGCAGATGTGTCAACCTCGGATGGGGTGTTGTGGATGTCGCAGCAGAGCTTTCCGGAAAAAGTGGTCTGCCGGTCAAAGTTGGAAATGATGCCAATGTAGCGGCACTGGGCGAAATGTGGAAAGGCGGCGGACAGGGCTGCAAAAACGGAGTTATGGTAACACTTGGAACCGGTGTTGGCGGTGGCGTCATCATCAACGGTTCTATTATCGGTGGTGTACATGGTGCTGGCGGCGAGATCGGACATATCAAAGTATCCGATACAGAGACTGACAAATGCGGATGCGGCAAATGCGGATGCCTGGAGCAGTATGCGTCTGCAACCGGTATTGTTCGTCTGGCAAAACAGCGTCTGGCAGCAGATGATGCGGCAACGACACTGCGTGATCTGCCGGAAGTAACTTCAAAAGATATTTTTGACGCTGCAAAAGCAGGTGACGCTGTTGCAATCGAGCTGGTTGAAAAACTGGGCAAGATCCTCGGTGGTGCACTGGCTTCCATCGCTTGCGTGGTTGATCCGGAAATGTTTGTAATCGGCGGCGGTGTGTCCAAAGCAGGACAGATTCTGATCGATGTGGTTCAGAAGAACTTCAAAGAGCGTACATTCCATGCCTGCGAGGATACAAAATTCGTACTGGCTTCCCTTGGAAATGATGCGGGAATGTATGGTTGTGCGAAAATGATTTTTAATGCGTAATTCTTGTTTCGGGTGGCTTAAAATTTATGGCTATACGGTAAGATTATGAAAGCGGACTCAGACAAATTTGTCCTGCCAGCTAACAATTGCTTGTCAGGAAAAATTTGCTCTGAGCCCGCTATTTACGTTATGTATATATATTTTAAAATTTAAAAAACTTGCAGGAGTTCTTAATTTACGCTGTGATATTCGTAAATTTTGTGCGCCACCCTGCACTTCGTGCCGCACAATGTGCGTTATTCCGAATTTGCGCATACAACATAACATGTATTATTTCAATGCATTATATGTATGCGTGTCGCGATGTAAGGGTAAGCAGTGTGGTTTTCATCATAACGTAGAAAAAGGGGCTCTGGCTATTTTTTCGTAATGTAAATTTATGAGTAACAAAACGTATATGGCACCAGGCAGGCAATCCTTCCTCGGCAAGCGATTGTTAGCTGCAGAGGTAAGATTGATGACTGGCGCCTTCAATAACCCCAATTTTAAAACCACACAATCACCCGAAACAAGGTATCAAAAAAGCCTGTCCACTGGACAGGCTTTTCCGATTGTTTGTTGAGAGTTGTAAAAAAGTGATTTTGAAATTTCGTTCAATTTCTGATATTAGAATACTACATAGTTACCTATTTGTAAAATTGAAAAAAGTGATATGTGAAATCAAAAAAAATGAACAATAAAGGTTTACTTCCATCGAAATTCCAGATACAATAAATCATGAGAGAAACGTGTGTTTTGCAATAGAAATCATATGTGTAGGAAATGAAAATTTCCTGAGTATGGATAGCGTTGTGGGACAAATATAATGTAAATGGTGAGAGAAAAATGGAACTACGAAACGTAAAAACATTTATTAAAATTGCAGAGATCGGCAATTTTTCCAGAGCCGCATCGGATCTTGGTTATGCGCAGTCTACGGTAACGATGCAGATTCAGACACTGGAGCGGGAATTGGGTGTATCTTTGTTTGAACGAAATGGCAAAAGTGCGGTGTTATCTGCAGCAGGAAAAGAATTCCTTGATTATGCCTATAATCTGCAGCGCTGTGAGGCCATGGCTCTGGAACATTTTGCGGAAGGAGAAGAACCCAGTGGAGAAGTCAGCGTTGGAATTATGGAGACGCTGTGTGCTTCCCGTTACGGCATTATTTTCCGGGAGTTTAAAAAGCGCTATCCGCGGGCAAATGTGAAGGTTGTTGTGGCAACAACACTGGAATGTATGGAACTGCTTGGAAAAGGTAAACTGGATCTGATCTTGACAGTAGATAACAAGATCAATCATATTAACTGGGTGACGGCGCATGAGGTGCCGACGGAAATCCGTTTTTTCTGCCCGGCGAACCATCCTTTTGCAGGAAAAAGAGACATTCCGCTGGATACGGTCTTGGAAGAAAACTTTATCATGATTGAGGAAGGCTGCAATTACCGTCAGGCTTTTGAACAGTATGTGGTGGAACAGCGGGGGCGCAGACCGTTCATTACGGAGATTGGTTATACCCGTCTGATCATTGATGCGGTAATTGAAAACCTGGGTGTATCTCTGCTCCCGAGATTTACGCTGGAAGAAGCGTTGCGGGAGAAGAAAGTCGCATTGTTTTCCGTAAAGGGATTTCAGTTATCCATGTTGATGCAGGTAATCTACAGCAAAAACCGCTGGGTGTCACCGGCAATGAAGGCATTTATCGAAATGACTCAGGAGTTTATGCCAGAATAAAACCACCTCAGGGATATTTATCCTATAAGGTGAGAATAAAAAGACTCTATTTTTGGGGAAGATTTTGTTCGCAAAAATACAAGAATAGAGAAGTGTGATTAGAAAAACAATAGTAGGAGAATGTATTTATTATGAATAAGAAAGAAGTTACAGAAATTAAAAAGTTATTTACGAAAGAGCGCTGTTGTCTGAACCGCCTTTGTGGCTGTTATGTGGACGCGGATAAAAATAAAGTCGTGCAGTTTAAGGAAGCGTTTTTATCTCTTCCGGAAGAAGAAATTTATAAATATCTGGATATTTTCCGGAAAAGTCTGTCCGGTACACTGGGAAAAAATCTGTTGAACATGGAATTTCCGTTGGAACAGGAGATGGGCGAGGGAACACAGAAAAGCCTGCTGGCGCTGCGTGACAGTGAGTTAAAAGATGATGCCATGCTGGATGCTTTTTATGACCGCATCATTGAGACTTATTATCATCCGGAAAATTATCTGATTTTGCTGGTGCATGGTTCTTATGATATTCCGATGAAAACATCCGATGGTCTGGAAATGGATGATGCATCTGACTACATATATAATTTTGTGCTGTGTTGTCTGTGCCCGGTAACATTGTCAAAAGCCGGACTTTGCTATAATGCGGAGACAAACAGCATCGAAGACCGTATTCGTGACTGGCTGGTGGACATGCCGGAACAGGGATTTTTATTCCCGGCCTTTCAGGATCGTAATACAGACATTCACCGTCTGCTCTACTATTCCAAAAATGCGAACGAACTCTGCCCGGATATCACCGAGCAGCTGCTTGGCTGTGTGCAGCCGATCCCGGCAGGACAGCAGAAAGAATCTTTTCAGGCAATCATTGAGGATACACTGGGCGAGGAATGTGTATACGATGTGGTGCGCAATATCCATGAAAATCTCAATGAAATGATCGAGGAGCAGAAAGAAAACGGAGAACCGCTGGAACTGGATAAAATGCAGGTGCGCAAACTTCTGGAGCGCAGTGGCGCACCAGAGGAAAATCTGGAGCAGTTTGAAAAACAGTACGATGAGGAAATCGGTGCGCAGATGACTGTCATGGCAAACAATATTTCTGATACACGTAAGTTTGAGGTAAAGACACCGCAGATGACAGTGAAAGTAAGCCCGGAGCAGGCAAGTCTTGTGGAAACACGTATGATCGATGGTGTGCCATGCCTGGTGATTCCACTGACAGACGAAGTAGAAGTAAATGGAATTCATGTACATCTGAGAGACGAAGAAGTATTGAAGGCATTAGAACAAAGTGCAGAGGAACAGTAGTCTTGAGAAGACTGGATAATAGATGTCCACTTTAGGACAATGGTTTTCTTTTCACCAAAAAATATTTACGGTAAAATCATTTTTATAGAAGAGATGATTGCAAAAAAGGAGGGCATTTTTCATGAACAAATTACTGTATGGGGTAGCGTATTATTATGAGTATCTTCCGTATGACCGTTTAGAGGAAGATATCAAAATGATGAAAGCCGCCGGAATCAACGTAGTCCGTATCGCAGAATCCACCTGGAGCACTTACGAAAAGCAGGAAGGCCAGTTTGATTTTTCCACGGTCACCAAGGTACTGGATGCCATGGAAGAAGCAGGTATCGACGTCATCATCGGTACACCGACCTATGCGGTTCCATCCTGGCTGGTAAAAATGGATCCGACCGTTCTGGCCGTGACACATCAGGGCGAGGGTGTGTACGGAGCCCGTCAGATCATGGATATCACAAATCCGAATTATCTGAAATACGGTGAGCGCGTGATCCGTAAATTATTGGAAGTCTGCCAGGGACGCAAATGCATCATTGGTTTCCAGCTGGATAATGAGACAAAATATTATGATACCGCTGGTCCGAACGTACAGGCCGCTTTTGTGGAGTATCTGAAAGAAAAATTTGACGGAAGCACCGATGCCATGAATGCGGCATTTGGCCTGGATTACTGGAGCAACCGTGTGGATAATTGGGATGATTTCCCGGATGTGTGTGGAACCATCAACGGAAGTCTTGGTGCTGAATTTGACAAGTTCCGTCGTGGACTGGTTACCGAATTTTTGACCTGGCAGTCCAATATTGTAAAAGAATATGCCCGTCCGGATCAGTTTATCACACACAATCTGGATTTTGAGTGGCGTGGATATTCTTATGGTGTGCAGCCGGCAAATAATCATTTTGAAATTGCAAGAGAAGCATTAACGGTAGCCGGTTGTGATATTTACCATCCGACACAGGAGGAACTCACTGGTGCAGAAATTGCTTTTGGCGGTGATATGACACGTTCTCTCAAACAGAATAACTATTTTGTCCTTGAGACAGAGGCGCAGGGATATCCATGCTGGACACCGTTCCCGGGACAGCTTCGTCAGCAGGCCTTCAGTCATGTGGCATCCGGTGCGGCTATGGTTGAGTACTGGCATTGGCATTCCATCCATAACTCTTTTGAGACATACTGGAGAGGCCTGCTCAGCCATGATTTCAAGGAAAATCATGTATATTGTGAGGCAAAAACCATCGGCCGTGATTTTGTAGCATTAAGCCCGGCACTCTGCAATCTGAAAAAAGAGAACAAAGTAGCCATGGTTGTCAGCAACGATGCACTGTCAGCACTTGACTGGTTCCGCATTGATACCACAGCAGAAGGTCCGGGAAAAACTGGCTATAATGACGTGGTTCGCTGGATGTATGATGCACTTTATAAAATGAATGTGGAAGTTGATTTCATTGAGCCGTCCTGCAAAGAAATGGATCGTTATCAGATGGTAATCGTTCCAGCTCTGTATGCAGCCTGCGAAGCAGATCTGCAGCGCATGAAACAGTATGTGGCAGACGGTGGATATCTGATCACCACATTCAAAACCGCTTATACAGACGAGAATGTAAAAGTATACCACGATGCGTTCCCACATGTATTAAACGAATGCCTTGGTATTTCTTACAGTAATTTCACCTTCCCGAAAGATGTGAAACTGAGCGGTACAGAGGACGAGCAGGCAGAACTTTTCATGGAACTTGTGAAAGCGGAAGGCGCAGAAGTACTGGCATCCTACGATCATTATGCATGGAAAGACTATGCGGCAGTGACCAGAAATCATTACGGAAAAGGTACGGCACAGTATCTGGCATGCAAGACTTCTGAAAAATATCTGCAGAAGCTGTTGGCAGAGGCCCTGAAGGAAGCTGGAATCGAAGACGCGGTACAGCATACCGAATTTCCTGTTATCGTGCGCCGCATGAAAGATGAGAACGGAAAAACAGTATGGTTCTATTTTAACTATTCTCATACACCGGCAGAAGCTGTTTACGCCGGAGCAGATGGTGAGTATCTGATGAAGGAGAACCAGACATTCCCGGGAATTGTCATTGCCGCAGGGGAAAAACTTGCACTTGGCAGCTGGGATGTACAGATCATCAGAGAAAAGTAAACAATTGAATATAAAGAATATTGCGTTTGAAAAGTATGATACAATACAGAAAGATGTAAAAAATCAGAGGAAAAGATGATTAACCCAGGGGTGGATTTTTGGTGGAAGTTATAGAAAAGTAATAAAAAATCAGAAGTCCACTCCGTTTAAGAGTGAACTTCTGATTCGTTGATTGGTTTTTGTGGGAAGAATGCAATTATTTTATTAAGAAAATTTTCCAGTAGCCGAACATGTTAAAGTAACAATCCTTGTAACAGACTGAACAGTATGTCCGTTAGCATATTGTACACCAGTAGCGCTTGCTTTGGCAGTGTTTCCAGATTTACTAGCTGTTTTATTGCCAACGGACCAAGAACTACTATATGAAGTAGCGCTACAAGAAGCAGAGAGACAGCTAGATGTTCCATTGCCGTATGAAAAAGTACCTTTTACAGTTACAGACCAAACTTTTTCGTTGGATGCGTTATAATAAGTACTTGTTTTGCTTTTGGTTTGTGTTGTGGAAAACAACGAAAAATCTGAAGGTTCAGATATGATTTCAGTAACAATATAACTTCCATCTGATAAGTATTCTATTTGTTGAGTAGGTGTAGCTGCATAAGCAGAAAAAGAAATTGAGAAAATTAAAATAAAAAATGAAAATAAAGCAATGATTTGTTTCCGCATAATGAATGTTCCTCCTTGGTTTAGTGAATTTCATCAATCCAGTAGCCACTGATATCATTTACAGTTTCTTGATACGCATTATAGTTGTTATGTATGTTTATGCAAGAGCCTATTAAAGTAGCAGCAGTGATTAATAAGATCAATACTGTGGCTGTTTTAAAACGTTTTGTTTTTTTTATTTGATGTACTAATTCTTCTGTATGTACGGTTGATAAGTAGGCAGAGAATATTTCTTCGGGCTTCCCAAATTCTTTATATAGATACTCTAATGTAATTAATTGGTCGTCTGGACAATCTTCAAAAATCGGGTAGCCGCTTAGGAACTTTTTTTCATTTTTAGTTATAACTGGAAAAAAAG
>CAVAFS010000297.1:0-8412 GCA_963587975.1 Bulleidia sp.
GGTATTATTCCCTACTGGTCAGCCTGTCTGTGTATACAGGAGCCTTTCAGTTTGTGTTTGTGACACTGCTTTCCAGTGGTGCATCGTTTCTGACCATTGCACTGACTGCATTTCTGATGAACAGCCGTCAGAGTTTTTATGCCCTGACGTTTGTGGATGAATTTGCTAAAATGGGAAAACGGAAATTATATATGATTCATACGATGACAGATGAGACTTATGCAGTGAACTGTTCTCTGACGAAACAGGGAGAAACAAAGCGGGGACTGATGTTTTTTGTGGCCTTGTTCAGTCGGTGTTACTGGATGATCGGAGCTGTGCTTGGTGGTGTGTTAGGTCAGCTGCTCCCTTTTGATATGGAAGGAATTGATTTTTGCATGACCGCGCTGTTCGTCATTATCTTTATCGATCAGTGGGAAAAGGCGAAAAGTCATTTTCCGGCGTTGATCGGACTGGCTGCAGCTGTGGTATGTCTGCTGGTCGTGGGACCGGATTATTTTCTGCTTCCATCCCTGATCATTACGTCAGCAGTTCTAATGCTGTGGAACTGCAGAAAGGAGCGTGGCGCAGATGCTGATAACCTTGCATAATACAGGAAGTACAGTAAAAGTAATGACAGCTGCAATGGCGGATATAGCAGGTGCAGGTAATCACACGCGCTATGTTCTGCTGGCAATCTTGGTGGCGGCAGTCATTACCTTTGCATTGCGGGCACTGCCGTTTCTGATTTTCCACGGAGAACGGAAGATGCCGGAGTTTCTGGTGAAATTAGGAGCTGTGCTTCCGGCGGCAATCATGGCAGTACTGATTGTATATTGCCTGAAAGGTGCTATCACAGACTGGAGAACCAATGCACTGCCACAGATCCTTGCGGTGCTGACGGTAGGAATCAGTTATAAATGGAAACACAATACGTTGATCAGCATTGTGGCCGGAACTGCGATATATATGATATTGATACGAATGATATAATGAAGTGCAAACGAGTCAACACGCCAGGAGAATAGAAGCGTGACGAATGTTGATCGTGAACTGCTTTTGCTCATTCCTTCATAGAAAAACCCGTACATTACATCTATCAGTAATCTGATACGTTGCAAAGTACGGGTATATTTTAAAGTTTTTTCTTTAGCATCTCCGGATTAGACGCATAGGTCAGTGCCACTTCCGGAGCAACTTTTCCTTCTTTGACAAGCATCTGCAGGCTGTAGTCTGTGGAATGCATATCCTCTTTATTTGCGGAATAAACGGTTCCGTCAATCTGTGGAATCTTGTTATCCCGAATCATATTTCGGATGGCCGGTGTCACGGTCATAACTTCAAAGGCAGGAACCTGAGTGCCGTCTACTGCCGGGATCAGCTGCTGACAGATGACAGCCTGAAGTACCATGGAGAGCTGAACTGCGATCTGACGCTGTTGGTTGGCCGGAAAGACATCAATGATACGATCCACGGTATTGACAGCACCGATGGTGTGCAGGGTGGAAAATACCAGGTGGCCGGTCTCGGCTGCTGTCATGGCCACGTCGATGGTTTCATAATCACGCATCTCGCCAAGCAGGATGACGTCCGGGCTCTGGCGCAGGGAAGCGCGCAGTGCTTTGACATAGCTCTGGGTGTCAATGCTGATCTCACGCTGGCTGACAATACTTTTGTCATGGCGGTGCAGGTATTCGATGGGATCCTCTAATGTGATAATATGTTTTTCCATGGTATGGTTGATCTGGTTGACCAGACAGGCAAGGGTCGTCGATTTTCCGCTGCCGGCAGGACCGGTGACCAGAACGAGCCCTTTTGATAATCCGGCAAATTCCATGACGGACTGTGGAATGCCGATATCTTTCGGATCCGGCAGTTCAAAAGTGATGACACGGATGACTGCGGACAGGGCACCACGCTGTTTGTAAGCGCTGACACGGAAGCGGGACAGACCTGGAACAGCAAAGGAAAAATCGTCATCACCGCGCTCTAACAGAATTGAGATATCACGGTCTCCGGCTAATGCATAGATTTCTTCCACGCATTCCTGTGTTTCTTTTGGCATGAGTTTTTCTTCATGTTCCCGCAGGATTCGGCCGTTGGCGCGGTAGGAAGGTGGAAGACCGGCGACAATAAAGATATCCGATGCATGATCTGTGACTGCTTTTTGCAGTAATTCAGTTACTTTCATAATAAATCCCCCATTTTTAATCTTCGCTTGTTCCGCTTCCAAGTACTGGAAGAGTTGTTTTCTGTGTCCACTGTGATGTGGCAGCTTCTTTCCAGCATACGACGCGGCGGGAACCGTCCGACGGATCCACCAGTACAGAAACTTCCAGATTTTGGCTGTCTGTCATTGGAATCGTATAGCTGATCAGCCATTCACTGTTTTCGTCAGTGATAGTAATGTCATTTATGTTTTGCAGTGCCTCATAAGGCATAGCTGACTGAAGTGCGGTATCAATGTCTGCCAGCCGGGCAGAAGCTTTGGCACTTGCAGAGGCATACGCGGTCTGGTGGTCTGTAGCTTTCTGGGTGTAGGACTGGTCTTTTAATGCGCTGGACAATGATAAGGCGGCGAAAGTCACCAGACACAGAACGATAAAAATAACCAGAAGGTAAGAGGTGCCGATCTGAAAACCCGGCCAGGATTCGTATTTCTTTTTCCTCATGAATGTGACGCCTCCCTTTTCGGTGCCGGACAGAAATCGGTTTCCAAAGAGTAAATGGTGGAATCGGCATTCTTTCCACTGTCCGTTTCTATGTGCTGTGCACAAAAAGTGCCATGCTGCAGGGCACCCTGTGGCGCGATCTGGATCAGAATCTGGTAACTTGCCTCGTCAGGATCGCAGATCTGCCAGTCCGCATTATAATAAATCACATATTCGGAACTCTCTGCCTGTGTCGAAGTGTCAGTATCTGAGCTGGCAGCAGCATTTCCAGAAGAAGCTGATAGATCAGTGGTAGTTTCGCAAGTAACTCCCGGCAGATCCTGAAGAGAATCGCCGGCAAGAAAGACTTCTGTAAATCCGGATATTTTTTCTAGAGCCATATTCTGTTCCTGGGTCTGACGACTGATCAGATGGGCCCGCACAAAAATCTGTACACAGACGGCTGAGGTCAGACTGAAAAATAAAATTGCTATGATCAGTTCCAGCAAAAACAGACTGGAACGTTTTGCAGGTGTTCGTTTCATAACGTTCTCCTATTGGTTACGGTGTGCTTTTGACGCTGACATAAGTGTCAGAAATGCTGCCGTCCTCGTTGGTGCAGGACAGATGAAAAATGCCATCCTGCGATTCTTCAAATGAAAAGTTTTTTACAGACAGGATCTTGCGGCCGTCGGAGGCGCTGGCAGAGACATCTTCACGGATGAAAAGTTCTCTGAGATAGCCATCATATTGATACAGGTAAGTGACATACGGCTGCTCCGCATAAGTCTGATGAATGATGATGGCATCCTGACCGTCAAATGTTCCTGCATCGATGGCACCGCATGCATCACTCTGATGCAGTTTTTCCGTCACGTAAGACAGCGCTGTGCGGCTGGAAAAAGAATCTTCTGAGTCAGAAACCTGCCGGCTGTAAATGCCGGAGGCCAGCACCACCAGCGCCACGGAGGTGGCAGTCAGTACAAAAAAGAGTGCCAGAGGAAACAGAAAATCAATGACATGTCTGCGTTCGTTCCTGTATTTCATTTTTGTGCCTCCTGTCGTTCGATCACTGTGATATCCGGCAGGATATTAGCACCTGCGATCTGATAATCCACAAAAAAGAGGTCTGTATCATACTGGATGCCGCAGGTGTCTTTCAGATCCTGTAGCGTTTCCGGGTAGCGCCCCTCCAGGGTGTAATACTGAGTCACACCGCGCCAGAGGGCATTTTCCAGACTATTTTTCTGTTCCTGAACCGCCCGGGCAGACATATGGGAGATGCCGCCGAAAAACAGTCCGCAGATACAGAGAAATATAAGCAGGGACAGGCACAGATTCCGGAATGGATGTGCATGTCTGCCGTGATAAAAGAGTTCCTTCTTTCGATGAAGCATCGGGGTCACCTCCTGTTATAAACCGGTCATGATGCCAAGCAGCGGCAGCATGACAGACAGAAGGATGATTCCAACGATTACGGAAAGGATAATGACCAGGGTCGGCTCCAGCACTGCGATAAAGGAGGTGATTCGTTCATTCAGTTCCTCTTCGCAGCGGTCAGCGATCTGATCCATCACTTCATCCATCATACCGGATTTCCCTGCGATGGAAGTCATACGGGCGTATACACCGGTAAACACTTTTGCATCTACAAGAGCGGTGGAAAGTTCGGTACCGTTCTCCATTTCTTCACAGCAGTTTTGGATCTTTTGCCGGAAGTATTCGTCTTCGATTAGATTCTGGGAAAACTCGAGGCCCCGTTCTGGTGTCAGTCCGCTTTTTAAAGCCAGAGCCATGGCGCCTGCAAAACGGCATACGGAAGATTTCTCGGAAATCTCGCGGGAAGGCCGGAAGGCGTGACCGAATTTACCAAGCAGTACACGGCCTTTTGCTGTGCGGGTCAGATAGAGGCCAAAGGCCACCAGGCATACGATCAGTACGATAAAAACAAGGGCATAGCGGGAAAGACCGTTACCGATCAGGAGAATGCCGCGGGAAAGTCCCGTCATTTCTGTACCGAGCTGCTGAAATACCTGATTAAAGACAGGCATAACTTTTGTTACAAGGATCACGATGACCACAAGCATCATAATGATCATGATTAATGGGTAGGAGAGGGAATTCCGAATGTTACGGCTTAATGTCTCCTCACGGGTGTAATGCTGTGACAGGGATTCCATGACATCGTCGAGACGACCGGTTTCCTCACCGATCTGTGTCATTCGGATCAGATAGGATGGGAATACACCGGTCTTTTCCAGTGCATCTGCAAAAGCATCCCCTGCCAGCATAGCCTGATACATTTCGTCGATCAGAGCCTTCTCCAGTTCATTTTGTGTATCTTCCATCAGAAGTTCCAGACCTTCTAACGCTGAGATGCCGGATTTTAAGATCATAGACATTTCACCGCAGAATGACGCAATCTCCGGATTGGATAAAGATTTTTGCTGCGTCTGCTTTCCCATTCGTTGTTTCCTCCATTCGTTTGTTATTTCTGAAAATTAAAATTAAGCAGTTTCCAAAAAGAATCCTGTTTTGTTACATACAGGTTGTTATTTTAATAAGTATATTTCGTGACATAATTGCTGCCGTCGCCGACGTATTTTTTTACGTTGGATGCGCTGTTGTTGGCGGCCAGGGTCGGATCCATAATGGACCAGTTTTTTCCGTCAAATTCGATAATGTTATCCACCCAGCCGACTTCCGTGACATAGCAGCTGATCCAGGCATGGTAGACATCGCCGGAATAGCCGACCTCCAGTTTCGTCGGGATCCGCTGTGACCGGAGCATAGCCGACATCAGAGAGGCATAGTCAAAACAGATGCCGGTGCCGGTGCTTAACGTATCATCCGGGGATGGAATATAACCATAGGGAACAGAATCTGCTTTTTCCTGGTCATAGGAAATGGTTTCAATCACATAGTTGTAAATATTTGTGATGGCATCCAGATCAGAAGAACATCCCTGGTCCAGTTCCTCACCCTTTTTTACGCAGGCAGAACCGGCTGTGAAATTTACATAAAAATTCGGGTATAAAAAAGGTGAAAATTCATTGGAAATTTCGACATCCAGATCCTGTGTAAAGGAGACTGCGTATAAATTGTCCTCCACGGATACCGATTCCAGCAAAGTGACTTTATAGGAACCGTTTCCTCCGGGAAGAGGGTAGACGGAATAGTCATCGGAAGCCGTGACCGGATAGGTGCATTCGGTACTGTCCGGCAGTGTAATCTGAAGTTTTACTTTTTCGTTGGTGCCGCTGTAGCGCAGCATCAGATATCCGTCCGCAGTGTGGGATGCATCCAGGGAGACGATGTCGGATCCGTAGGTGACTTCGCCGGAAGCTTCAGCGGTGAGAACCTGCGGGGTCGCATCCCGGGTGCCCTTTGCCGTGGCGGTATCCGTAGTTCCGGGATCGGAAGAGGAACAGCCGGCGCCGCCCAGCAGGCACAGGATCAGCATAAGAGAAATCAGAAATCTGATCCCATGCAGATGCCGGTGCAGTTGAATGTGAGATCGCACGGAATCAGCCTCCTTTCCTCTGCAAGATCATCGTTCAATCAACAGTTTTTTAATAAAAATAAGTATATCATACTTGGATTTTATTGACAAATTTGTTTGTACTAAATCAGCAGTTAAAAATGAATTCTGTATACAGATTATGATTGACAAACAGGTGTCGTACTTTTACAATGAAGGTAAGCAAGGAAAAATCGTTAATGAGAAACGAGGAAAAAACATGAATGAGAAATTAGCAGTATTGGAAGTTCACATGCTGGGAGACTTTTCGGTCATGTATGGGGAACAGCCGATATCATTTGGAAAGAACACCACGACAAAGGCAATGAAACTGCTTCAGATATTGTTATACTATGGAGAACAGGGCATTGCCCGGGAAAAACTGCTGTCTGCGCTGTACGGACGGGACGAACTGGCTGACGTGGCAAATAATCTTCGTGTGACAGTTCATCGTTTAAAAAAGATGATCATAGAAGCAGGACTACCGGAGGCAGAATATGTGAATATCAAAAAGGGTATTTACAGCTGGCAGGCTCCGATGGAGACAAAGGTAGATGCCAGAACATTTGCTGCTTTATATAAGGAAGAAGAGGCTTGCACAGATGCGGGACAGAAGGAAGAACTGCTGAAGGAAATCTGCCGGATGTATCACGGAGAATTCCTGCTGGATCTGTCGGGTGAAGAATGGGTACTGATAGAGAGCATCCAGTATAAGAAAATTTACACGCAGGCACTGAAGGATCTCTGTGATATCCTGATGGAGAGAGGCGACTATGAAGACGCGCTGGCATTCTGTGATCCGGCCTGCAAACGGTATCCTTTTGATGAATGGCAGTCAGTAAAGATCGAGTGCTATATTGGCCTGAAACGTTACCAGGAAGCCATGAAAGAATATGAGGATACGGCAAAACTGTTTTTTGAAGAACTTGGTATCAGTCCGTCAGAAAAACTGATGAAACAGTTTGAAGAGATGAGCAGCCAGATCAATGATACAAAGCCGAGAGAAATTCAGGAGATCAAAGAACGGCTGAAAGAAGAGGAAGTTCAGGGAGGAGCTTATTACTGTGGTCTGCCGAGTTTCCGTGACAGCTATCGACTGGTGTCACGTATGCTGGAGCGAAGCGGACAGTCTGCGTATCTGATGCTTTGCAGTGTGACAGACGGAAAAGGCCGCCCAATGGAGAAACCGGAGAAACTTGAGATTATGATGGAGGAACTTCAGAATACGGTACAACATTGTCTGCGCAGAGGTGATTCTTTTACAAAATACAGTGTATCCCAGTATCTGATCCTTCTGATCGGCACAAACAAAGAAAACTGTGGTATGATTTTTGATCGTATTCGTAAGTATTTCGCAAGAGAACATAAAAGCTGGGCAAAAAATCTGGAAATTTTTGTGTCAACAGTAGCGGATGTGGAAAATCTGGATTCACCAATTCAGTTCAAGAGTGAGCAGAGTGCATGGTAGATGTGGCAGTTACATTCTGAAGCAAAGGCAGGAATGGATGTAGCAGACCAGACAGATTATGAAGGGAAATGGCATAAAATATGGAGCATAATCATTGCATTGCCTGGCATGTGCCGAACCTGATCAGTATCTGCATTGACAGTATTGTGGACGGCGAGATGTCAGGGGAAATCTATCATTGTTATAGTAGAGAAGCGGTAAAGTTCAGCAATATCATCCGCATGATCGAAGCGGCGGAAGCATTTTTTGACCAGATACGGTTTCCGGAAGCCTCGACACAAATGCGTTCTTTTGAAAAAAAAGAGCATGTGGTGGAAGCAAAGCCTGAGAAGGTCTGTGCACCGGAGGAAGTGCTGGAAAAACGTGGAGAGAAAGGGACCTTTCTGCTGAACGTCAGATACCGGCAGAATTCATCTTGGCAGGGTGAAATTCAGTGGATTGAAGAAAATACAGTATATCAGTTTGCCAGTGTACTGGAACTGATTAAGATATTGAGTAATGCGATGCAGGAACATTAAGGAAAACTCAAATTATGAAACGTAGAGAACCCGTTGTTTTCATGTCGGACAGGGCATGGAAACAGCGGGTCTTTTTATTACGTTTTTTGTAAATATAGAAAATCCGGTAATAAAATTCAAGTGTGGAAACCTGGGTTTTGCTTCTGGATATTACTTGTAAAACAGGGGGTCTCATGCTATGATTGAGATAGTAAAAAGAAGTGGTTCTAGGGGATATTCTGCGCAAAACGCAGGAGAAAAGTATAAGGAGGAAGCAAAAAATGAAGGGACTTGTTC
>CAVAFS010000298.1:0-4606 GCA_963587975.1 Bulleidia sp.
TTCTCTCTCTGGTCGTATGAATATCATTGATCTGCGGTCCATAAGAAATACAATCCAATCCCGGCAGTTTTTCACTGAAAATACCACATTCCACCCCGGCATGAATGGCCTCTGTCTTCGGCTTTTTCCCCGTGATTTCCTCATAAGTCTCGATCATCAGCGGACGAATCTCAGAATCTTCCTGATACTCCCAGGCCGGATACACGCCGGAAATTCTGCAATATCCACCAAACGCTTTCGTCAGATGCTCCATCTGGCTCATCAGCCACTCTTTTTCGCTGGTCACACTGCTACGCACAGAAAAGGTCATGGAAATCTCATCCTCCGTCTGCTCCAAAGTTCCCATATTCAGGGAAGTCTGTACACTGTCCGGGAATTCCGGAATCCGTTTCTGCACGCCGTTTGGCAGATGAACCAGCAGTGCCATCAGCTTCTGCGCTGTGTCTTTATCCAATGCTTCAAATTCTCCGCACTCTTTTTTCTCCACATAAATATGCAGATCCGGATCCGTAAAATGATGCTCTTTTTTCAAAATTGTCTCAAATGCAGAAACTGCATCTTCAAATCCAGCAACATTTTCTGTCGGAACGACCAACACCGCATCACACTGTTTTGCAATGGCATTTTCCTTCTCGCCACCATTTACAGAAACAATGGACAAACCTGTTTTTTCCATACAATAAGCTAAGAAACGACCAAATACCTTATTTGCATTGGCACGCTCTTTATCAATTTCCATACCGGAATGCCCCCCCATCAGCCCATCCATATGCCATTCATACAGCTGGCCGGACACATTTTCTTTATGTACCGGCAGACAGCACGCTACCGTTGCCGCCCCCGCACATCCGATCAGGAACACACCGTCATTCTCAGAATCCATATTCATCAGGATTTTCCCCGTCAGGTCAGAAGCATCCAGTGCCGTTGCTCCTGTCAGTCCAACTTCCTCTCCAACAGTAAAAACAGCTTCCAATGCCGGATGCGGAATATCATCTGCTGCCAGAATCGCCAGTGCATAAGCCACTGCAATTCCATCATCCGCGCCAAGGGATGTACCTTTTGCCTGCACCCAGTCACCATCCATTTCCAGAAGCAGACCATCTTTTTCCAGATCCAATGTGCAGTCTGTCTCTTTGACCGCAACCATATCCATGTGTCCCTGCAGAATTACCGTCGGTGCCTGCTCATATCCGGGGGTGGCATCCTTCCAAATGATCACATTGCCACATTCCTCCTGACGGCATTTCAGACCATGTTCTTTTGCAAAATTCACACAGTAATCACTGATCTGCTGTGTATTTCCTGAGCCATGCGGAATACTGCAAATATCCTCAAAATACGAAAAAACTTCTTTCGGCTCTAATTTTTCCAAAACTCTCATTATAATTCTCTCTTTCTAATTTATTCAACTCTATATATCATTTTACTTCAAAAATGTATTACAGTTATTTACATAACATATTTCACTCCGTATATTCCATAAGCACTCTTATCTGACAAAGAGGAAATTCATACACATTCTGTTTCTATTCATTCCATTTTTTAACTAACACTAGTAGTCTTTCTCTACAATAAGTCAGAGCCATGCAACAACGACATGGCTCCAAAAATTCACTGTATCTCTTATTTTTCTTTTTTCTTCAAAGAAGACAGAATAAAGATAATTGCAAGCAGCGCAACTGCAAATGCCATCCAGCCTGCTAAAACCTTCGGTCCCATCTTCGCAAAGGTGTCATAATATCCTTTCAGATATACAACCACAATAATGGCCGGAAGGATATAGGTCATATAAAACTGAAGCTTGTTTGAAATCTTCATACCTTTTCCTTCATTTGCCTCTTTGCGGAAATTATCCCAGCCCCATCCGTTTTTCTTTACACAGAACAGGACAAAGATCATACTTCCAAGCGGAAGCAGGTTATAGGATACCAGGAAATCTTCCAGATCCATCACAGAACTTCCTGCGCCCATCGGCTGGAAGCCGGATAACAGGTTGAATCCAAGTACCGCCGGCAGAGACAGCAAAATAATCAGCACAATGTTAAACATAACCGCTTTTTTTCTGCTCCAGCCGCCCATATCCATATAGAAGGATATGATATTTTCAAATACGGCAATAATGGTAGACAGCGCCGCAAAGGACATAAATATGAAGAAACAGGTTCCCCATACTCTGCCGCCAGCCATGTTGTTAAATACGTTTGGTAAGGTGATAAACAGCAGGGACGGACCTGCATCCGGCTGTACACCATATGCAAAACATGCCGGAATAATGATAAATCCTGCCATTAATGCCACAAACGTATCCAAAATAACGATATTTTTCGCCTCGCCCGGAATAGAATGTTCCCGCTTCTGGTAACTTCCAAAAATTTCCATAGCTCCGATACCGACACTCAGGGTAAAGAATGCATGCGTCATGGCATCAAATACCACAGCTCCAAGACCACGGCTCTTAATGGCATCCAGATTCGGAACCAGGTAGAATTTTACACCTTCCATAGCGTTTGGCAGCACCAGGGAATGAATCGCCAGAATAACGATCAGCACGATCAGAATACTCATCATGACTTTCATGATTTTTTCCATACCGCCCTGTAAACCCAGCGCACAGATACCAAATGCAATCAGAACAGCCAGGATCATCCAGTCAACCATCGTGCCCGGAGAAGCCAGCATATCGGAAAATGCTCCGCCAATTTCATCCGCAGACATCGTTGCCAGTTTTCCGCTGGCACTGCGGTAAATATAAAACAGCATCCATCCGCCAACCATAGTGTAAAACATCATCAGCAGATAATTTCCGAAAATAGAAAACCATTTGAAGTGATGCCATTTTGTTCCTGCCGGCTCCAGTTTTTCATAAGCCTTAGATGCACCCAGGCGGCTGCCTCGGCCAACTGCAAACTCACTGATCAGAATCGGCAGTCCAAGAATCGTCAAAAATACCAGATAGATCAGAATGAACGCTGCGCCTCCGTTCTGACCGCAAATATAGGGAAATTTCCACACATTTCCCAGTCCGACCGCACACCCGGCCGACACAAGTATGAATCCCAGACGGGATCCGAATTTATCTCTTTCCTTCATAGTAAAAAGCCCTTTCCTTTGTATTCATCATTTCTTCCCACTCTCGTGGCAGTGGATATTTGAGCACATAATTACAGACAGTTGCTCCCTTGGCACTGTCTGATACCTGCTCCGCCATCACATAAAAACCATAGCGCTGATAGCGTTCCATATCCATCAGATTCACAGCATTCATCTGCACATACATGGACATACAGCCGCTGCACCAGCATTTATACTGTAAAAACTGCAGCACTGCATCCAGATATGTATAATCCAGATAATCCTGTTCCATACGGATCCGCCGGATCCAGAACTCATCTCTGCGAGATCCATCTCCCTGCGATTCCATTGCATAAGAAAACTCTGCTGCCTTTTTTCCATTGTCAAACACTTCATAAAAGACAACAGCGCCTTCTCGTCTTACTTGTTCATACCTCATGTTACATCCATCCTGAATTATAACTGCATAATAATTTCCCGGGCAGTCTCCTCTGAAATCGGTGTTGCATATACATTTTCTCCAAAACATACAATTGCACCAATTCCATCCTGCAGTACAAAACGCAGCTTTCCGTCACGCACTTTTTTGTCCGTGTACAGCTTCTTCACCAGTTTTTCCCGGTCAATATAGTACGGAATCTCTGTCGGAAGTTTTGCGCGTTTCAGCAATGCAATGACACGATCAACCTGCTCCTGTGTCATATAACCAAGCTGCTGTGACAGCTTCACTTCTGCCACCAGACCGATGGACACAGCCTCACCATGTAACAGGCGGTATTCACTGACGGTCTCCACCGCACGTCCCACGGTATGACCTAAATTCAACACTTCACGCAGGCCGGTCTCGCGTTCATCCTTCATGACCACATGGTATTTGATGCTGCAGTTTTTCTCCGCGATATGCTCACAGGCTGTCGGATCCAGTGCCAGGATCTCATCCATGTGTGCCTCAAGATAATCAAAAAATTCCGCATCCGCCAGACACGCATGCTTAATGGTCTCTGCCAGACCACTGTAAATCTCACGCTTTGGAAGTGTCTTCCAGGATTCCAGATCCAGATATACTTTCTGCGGCTGATTGATCAGTCCGATCAGATTCGTTGCAAGGGGTGTATCCACCGCAGTCTTGCCACCCACAGATGCATCCGCAGCTGCCAGCAGACTTGTCGCATAATTGATAAATGGCACGCCTCTTCCGTAAGTACCTGCGATAAATCCGGCCAGATCTGTCACGACACCGCCGCCAACAGCCAGTATACAGCAGTCACGGCGATAGCCTCTCTCCAGCATGGCATCCTCGATCATCGCTTTCGTCTGGCGTGTCTTACTCTTTTCTCCTGCCGGAAACTCAAAAACGCCGGTCTGATATCCTGCATCAAGCAGTTTCTGCTCCAGCTGCCGTGCATACAAAGGTTCCACATTACTGTCCGTAATAATCGCAAATTTATGAATGCTTCCCACCAGTCCGCTTTTCAGATCTTCTACTACCTGATCTGCCAGACCATATCCGATTTCGATCTCATAAGAATCA
>CAVAFS010000299.1:0-3991 GCA_963587975.1 Bulleidia sp.
CTGCTCTGCTTTGTCACATCCGTATTAAACACGCCCTGAACACTCATCAGCATTCCGGATAAAATTGCAATTAAAATTCCCACCATAAGTTCCGCTCCCTTTTTGTCTGATATATTTTTATGCATGTATCTACTATCATGTCACGAAACGGATTTTTTATACCTGGGAACTTCTCTTTTCTGGCCGAAACATACGTATCTTACTCGCGTGTAAAAACAGACAGTCATGCTTCCCAAAGAGAAAACATAACTGTCTGCCTGATTTTTCGAGTCAAACGTATACAAATTTATTTAGAATGTTGCAAGAACCTCATCTAATTTTGCGGCCATCTCATCCACATGCTCTTTCTCAATCACAAGTGGCGGAACAAAACGAACCACGTTGGAACCTGCAGTAATGATAATCAGACCTTTCTCCAGAGCTTTTGCAGCTACCTGGCCAACCGGAATATTCATCTCCAGTCCCTGCATCAGTCCCATACCACGACGGTCTGTGATAAAGTCATATTTTGCAGCCAGTTCATCCAGCTTTTGCTCCAGATACGGTGCAATCTCATGTACATGATTGATGATCTGATCTTTTTCAAAAATATCAAAAACTGCGCTGACAGCAGCTCCAACGAATGGGTTTCCACCGTAAGTAGTTCCGTGATCACCAGGTGCCAGAGATTTATCAGCCACTTTCTGAGTCATCATGAATGCTCCTACCGGCACACCACAGCCAAGTGCTTTTGCAACGGTCATGATATCCGGTTTTACGCCGTAATTCTGCCATGCAAACATGGCTCCGGTACGTCCCATACCGCACTGAATCTCATCAAGAATAAGTAAGATGTCTTTCTCATCGCAAAGTGCACGCACACCTTTTAAGAACTCAGGATCTGCCGGGTAAATACCACCCTCGCCCTGTACGGTCTCCAGAATGATGGCACATGTCTTATCGGTAATCTGTGCTTTTACGTTCTCCAGATTGTTGTACTCAGCAAAACGGATGCCCGGGATCAGTGGTTCAAACGGCTCCTGATAATGCTTTGTTCCGGTAACGGATAATGCACCAAGGCTTCTTCCATGGAAAGAATGCTGCATTGCGATCACTTCGTGTCCTGCGTGTCCATCTCTGGTGTAAGCATATTTTTTTGCTGCTTTTAATGCGCCCTCAATGGCTTCTGTACCACTGTTGGTAAAGAAAATACGATCCATATCTGCGGCAGCCAGTGCTTTTTCAGCGGCTTCCATAGTTGGAACATTATAGTACAGATTAGATGTATGTAACAATTTATCTACCTGATTTTTCAGAGCGTCGTTGTACTCTTTTTTGCCATATCCAAAAGCACAAACGGCAATACCAGCCGCAAAATCAAGATACTGTTTATTGTCTGTGTCATACAGATATACGCCCTCGCCGTGATCTAATACAACCGGAAAACGATTGTAAGTATGAAGCAGCGCCTGCTCTGCATGGTCGATATAATTCTGTTTATTCATGGTCAAATTTTGCCTCCTCATCTCCAAGGATCGCAGTACCGATTCCTTTGTTTGTAAAGATTTCCAGTAACAGGCAGTGAGCCATACGTCCATCTAAAATATGAACTCTGGAAACACCATTTTCTACTGCATGGATGCAGTTGTTTAACTTCGGAAGCATACCGCCAACAACATAACCGCTGTCAAGCAGGTCTTTTGCTTCAGAAACCGTCAGTTCAGAAATCAGTGTGGATGGATCTTTCGGATCACGGTAAACACCTTCGATATCTGTTAAAAATGCAAGTTTTTCAGCGTGAACGGCTGTTGCGATAGCGCATGCGGCATCGTCTGCATTGATATTGTATGTCTGATAATCATCATCCAGACCGATTGGGCATACGATTGGCAGAAAATCTTTCTCTAACAAATCAAATAAGATCTTCGGATCTACGGATTTCACATCACCTACAAAACCGATATCCTGTCCCTGAGAATATTTTTTCTCAACTTTCAGTAATCCACCATCTTTACCGCTGATGCTGACTGCCTGAACACCAAGCTTTTCTACCATGGATACCAGAGATTTGCCAACTTTTCCAAGTACCATCTCAGCGATTTCCATTGTCTCAGCATCTGTTTTTCTCAGACCGTTTACAAATTCCGGCTCCATTCCGGCTTTTGCTACCCATTTACTGATTTCTTTTCCACCACCGTGTACGATGATCGGTTTGAATCCAACCAGTTTCAGCAGTGTGACATCCTGGATCACACGCTGTTTTAATTCTTCGTCTAACATGGCACTTCCACCGTATTTTACGACAATGATCCGACGGTTAAAACGCTGGATATATGGTAAGGCCTCAATCAGCACCTCGGCTTTCGCACGTAATGCTTCGTATTTATCTTCGTTCATCTAACTGTCCTCCTGTAACAAATCACTTTTTTATATTAAGAACGATAATCCGCATTGATTTTTACATAATCGTAGCTCAGATCACAGCCCCATGCAGTTCCCTGTGCATCGCCAAGTTTCAGATCTGCGATGGCAGTTACTTCCGGCTCAGATAAGATCTTTGTCGCTTCTTCTTCACTGTAATCAAGGGCAACACCATTCTCGATCAGTTTAATTTTGCCACCTTTGCTCTCAAAATACAGATCCACTTTATCCGGATCAAAAGTTGCTCCGGAATAACCCATGGCACAGAGGATTCTTCCCCAGTTTGCATCATGACCGAAAATAGCTGCTTTTGTCAGGCTGGAGCAGATGACAGATTTTGCAAGTACCTGCGCCTGCTCTTTTGTCTCTGCGTTGATAACAGTTACTTCAAACAATGCGGTTGCACCTTCGCCGTCTCCTGCCATCATTTTTGCTAATGTTGTGTTGACAAAATTCAGCGCTTCACAGAACGCATCATAATCTGCGTCTTTTTCTGTAATCTCCGGGTTGCCTGCCAGACCATTTGCCATCAAAAGCAGTGTATCGTTTGTGGAAGTATCTCCATCAACGGAAATCATATTAAATGTATCTTTGACATTCGCTGAAAGTGCTTCCTGCAATAATTCTTTGGAAATTGCAAGGTCTGTTGTCACAAATGCAAGCATGGTGCACATGTTCGGATGAATCATACCGGAACCTTTGCACATACCACCGATGGTAACCGTTTTTCCGCCAACTTCAAATTCAACGGCTACTTCTTTTTCATGTGTATCTGTGGTCATAATGGCTTTTGCTGCCGCATTTCCTGCTTCCACGCCATCTGCAAGTTTCGGTGCCAATGCCTCAACACCTGCCATGATACGGTCGATCGGAAGCTGTTTTCCAATGACACCGGTAGAGGCCACACAGACAGCACTTGACGGGATTCCCAGTACTTTTGCTGCCTGATCTGCAGTCTTCTGGCAGTAATCTAAGCCTTCCTGTCCGGTACATGCATTTGCGATACCTGCATTAACAACAACAGCTTGTGCATAGTCACTGTTTTTTACGATATCCCGATCCCAGAGTACCGGTGCCGCCTTTACAAGATTTGTCGTAAATGTTCCTGCCACACGACATGGTACCTGGCTGTAAAGCATTGCCATATCGGTACGATTTTCATATTTGATTCCCGCTGCGGTACATGCTGCCTGGAATCCTTTTGCCGCTGTCGCGCCACCTGTAATCTGTTTCATGATCCAATCCTCCTGTCAGATACATCACACATTTTTATCATTCTCAAGAATACCTTCGGTATCCTTATTGCAAATTGTATCTGTTATTTTTATATACTTTTACTTAAAAAAAAAATATTTTTATTCATTAAACTTTGTAATATTTTCATCATTCAAAACAAAGTCATAATAATTCACATCAGCTCTCATTTTCCAGCCTTCTTCCTGCCAGAACTGATTGCCAAGTTCATTTTTCTTAAAAGCGATCAGATTTACTTTGTTGATTTGCTCACGCTGTAAGGCACGCATTGCTGCTGTCGCCATCTGCTTTCCGATACCGCGGTTACGATAGGCTTCATTCACACATACATGGTAAA
>CAVAFS010000300.1:0-5613 GCA_963587975.1 Bulleidia sp.
GCTTTTTTCCCATATATAAGCAACGTTTCCAATAATCTCCAGTATGTCTCAGGCTGAACACAGGGCAGATCTACCAGCTGGATAAATACATATTCACAAGCTGCCAGTTCCGGCAGTCCTGTTTTGATAGAGGTCAAAATGCTTCCGTTTTCGTAATTCGGATTCCAGATGGTTTGAATGCATTCTGACGAATCATGCGTCTGCAAATACGCTTCCACCCGCTCATGTTCATATCCGGTTACCACCTGAATATTTTCTATGCCGGCATTATGCATCGTTTTCACTGTCTGGTCAAGGAGATTTTTCCCCATAAATTGCGTTAATGGTTTCGACTGCCCCATACGGGTGGACAATCCTGCTGCCAGGATCAAGCCACCAATCTCCCTGCTATTACGGTTATCCATACTATTCTCTGGCCTCTTTTATCATTAATCGAATGGCATCCACCGCGCTTTTGATCGCCGCCTGGGTATCATGCGCCACCGGATTTTCCAGATGCAGTTTTTCCCGCTCCTGATTCGCCACCACAAGGAAAATAGAACCGATTTTTACATGCAAATAACTTGCTACCACAAACAGCGCCGCAGACTCCATTTCCGAAGCCAGACAGCCAAGGCGCTTCCATGCCTCCCACTTCTGCGTCAATTCATAACCTACCGGCATTTTTTCCGGCTCATGCTGACCGTAAAAAGAATCCTTGCACTGAACGACACCGATGTGGCACGGATAGCCGTTTGCTTTCGCTGCTACTTCCAGTTTCTGCACAATATGATAATCCGCCACCGCCGGAAATTCAATCGGCGCGTACTCCCGGCTGGTTCCTTCCATACGGATTGCACCGGTGGCGATCACCAGATCCCCGCTCTTGACATCTGTGCGGATTCCGCCGCAGGTTCCCACACGGATAAACACTTCCGCACCGCAGCGCACCAGTTCTTCCATTGCGATAGCCGCAGAAGGCCCTCCAATGCCCGTAGAAGTCACGCTAACCATCTCCCCGTCCAAATAACCGGTATAGGTCGTAAATTCCCTGTGATCGGCCACCAGACGCGCGTCATCGAAAAGTGCCGCAATCTTTGCACACCGCTTCGGGTCTCCCGGCAGGATGACATATTTTCCAACGTCCCCCTGTTTTAAACCGATATGGTACTGAATTCCGTTTTCTGTATACTTCATATGTCTTCACCTTCCCCTGCCTATCTACATTTTACGCAACTTATTTTAAATCACCTTTTTCTTGCTTGTATTATAACAATATTTGTGTCGTTTGAAAATGTCAGATTTTCTTGTTATGTGCAATTTGATTTCTGCAAAATATTTTTTTGTTGATATTATACACCTGTAGGGGTACAATGTTGACAGAGGTTTTTTATACTCCCTGAGAAGTATAATATAAGAATAAGAAGGTGACATTATGGAAAAAATAATTTACCATGGTTCCAATCACATCATTGAGCAGCCTAGATTTGGCTATGGAAAACCATATAATGATTACGGAATCGGATTCTACTGTACCGAAAATCCTGATATGGCAAAAGAATGGGGCGTCGGCATGGATCACAACGGTTATGCCAATCAATACCAGATCAACTGTGATGGACTTTCCATTCTTGACCTGCATACGTCCGAATATACGCTGCTGCACTGGCTCACGATCCTGCTTGAAAATCGGGAATTTGATACCGCTACACCACTTGCTGCTGAAGCAAAAGAATATCTGACTCAACATTTTCATCTGAATTACGAAAACTACGACATTATCATTGGCTACCGGGCAGATGACAGCTATTTTTCTTTTGCTGCTGATTTTATAAATGGCGCTATTTCCTATCGTCAGTTAAGCAATGCAATGCGCCTTGGAAAATTGGGAAAACAATTTGTTCTGAAAAGCAAACGTGCTTTTGAGCAGCTTCACTTTCTTGGGTATGAGACTGCAGATTACCGGGAATGGTACAAAAAGAAAGCCTTTCGTGACAAATCTGCCCGCCGACAGTATTTTGACGTAGAGCGAAACCGCCGCCAGAAAGGTGATCTGTATATCACAACAATTCTTGATGAGGAGATGACTGCTGATGATCCACGCATACGATAAAACTTATCTGGCAAACGCACAGAAAAATCTGGCTCGCATGCTGGATTATCTGACGAATTCACTACACATTTCCTTAGAAAACGCGTGGCAATGGTTTCTTACAAGTAAAATTTCCACACGTTTTGAATGTGGCGACTGCTCTGTACTTTCCGGGATGTCTGGTGTCGAACTTGCGTTTGCTGTACTTGAAGAAACAGGTGAGCCAATTCCTGATTCCACACCAGAGTACCCATTTGACCGCACACCGGAGTATTGGACCGGATGGGCACTGGCTTATTACCAATGGAATACCGGACTTCGTTTTTCTGAAATAGAGTATGCTATTCCAATTCGAACAATCTGGATGATGTATAATCCATACCATGAAATGGATATTCGACAACTTGTTGATAAATTGAATGAAATGTATCGCAATGCAAAACCTGAAACGAATTTGAAAACGCTGAGAACACTTGCGAACCTCAGTCAGTCCGAACTGGCTGCACAGACCGGTATTTCTGTTCGGACACTTCAACAATACGAACAGCGACAGAAAAATATCAATCATGCACAGGCAGAAACGCTTTTTCGTCTCTCAAAAGTGCTTGATTGTTCCATTGAAGATTTAATAGAAAAAATAGATGAGTAAAAATAGATTTCCACACAAAAAACGGGGCAATTACACTTTAAATGTAACTGCTCCGCTATTTACTATATATCATTTTTTATCATAGCTCTGCAATATCTTTTCATCGCAAAACTAACTCCGTTTTTTTACAGAAAATCCTCTGACTTTACGCTTCTTACCAGGTCTTTACCCATTCCTCAATACTTTTCTTATTCGCATGATTAAGAAGTTTACCTTCTACAAACTGAGCCTGCGGTGCAGACGGCTGTAACTCTTTGATGGTATTACCGAATCCGCTTCCGCCAGATGTTGCAAACAGAATAATCTTTTTGCCGGAAAAATCATATTTCTCCAAAAATGTATTGATGATAGTTGGTGCTACATACCACCAGATAGGGAACCCGATCACGATGGTGTCATAGTTTTCAATTGCCACATCGCCTTCTGCCATTTCCGGACGGATTGTTTTGTCTGACATCTCAATAGTGCTTCTTGCTTTTTTGTCCATCCAGTTTAAATCTGCGGTTGTATATGGAACCTTCGGTGCGATCTCATACAGATCAGAACCTGATACCTCTGCGATCATCTCAGCTACTTTTTTTGTCACACCACTTGCACTGAAATATGCTACTAATGTTTTGTTCATCGTCTTTTCCTCCAATTCTTATTTATTTCTTCTTCCTCACAATGCTGTGAGTTTTTGCAAAATAAAACTATCTTCTCAAATATTTATCTTAATTAGACTCTCTCTTATTCTTTTACAACAAAGTAACTTCTTACTTGAGTAAATTATTCTCCAACTTCCCATACTTCTTTTGCCAGGTTGAATACCGCCCATGCTTTCGGCCATCCCGCATAGAAAGCTACATGTGTGATAATGGCAGAAATTTCCTTCTGTGATACACCGTGATCTTTTGCATTCTGTAAATGGAATTTCAGGGAAGAATCTGTGATTCCCT
The DNA here is from genome assembly GCA_963587975.1 of Bulleidia sp. Classification (GTDB taxonomy): domain Bacteria; phylum Bacillota; class Clostridia; order Lachnospirales; family Lachnospiraceae; genus Eubacterium_I. The sequence continues at coordinate 3,659 of CAVAFS010000300.1, forward strand.
GTGCCATAAGTGCCACAACGGTAATAATACTTCTTGTTTTCAGATCAATATCTTCGTTGTTCCAGTTCTCACCAAAAAGAACATCGTCATTGAAATGTGCAAATTCCGGAGCGAATTCTCCCAACGCATTTCTTCCTGCTGTCTGTACGATTTTTTCCATAATTTTCTGCCTCCTTGTCATATATGTATATTATAATTCTTTTCTTTTATTATATCGAATACTTTTATCACATGCATTTCTATGCTTCAAAGGCATTTATTTCCTGAATAAACAATCGTACCGCTTTTGCGTAAGGAATGTTGCGTCTCCATGCGATCACCGTATTTGCCTTAATTTCCGGATAAAGGCGTCTCTGCACCAGAAGATCCTGCCGCCAATACTGAATAGCTCCCTGAATCGACACCGGATAACCAAGCCCCTGTGCAGCCATCACGCCACCATTTGTTCCCAGATTGCTGGTAAAGGAAATATTCAACTTTTCGAAGTCTTTGCCAAACCAGTTTGCCAGCTCACTCTGCACACCTAAACGTTCCGGCAGAATCAGTGGCAGATCACGCAGATCTTCTTTCGTAATATATTTTTTCTGCGCCAGCGGATCGTCAGGTTTCATGCTGACTACCCAATAATCACTCTGCTGAATCGGAAGATATTCCAGATTTTCCTTGCTCACCGGCTCCATAAAAAGTCCAATGTCAATCAGACCTCTGTGCATCCGCTCCAGAATCGTGTCTGCCGTTCCCGTGTGCAGGGCAATCTGAACCCGCGGATATTTTTCCTTAAAACCTTTGATGATCTTTGCCAATGTCTCCACTGCTGCAAACTCTCCACAGCCAATAGTAATGACGCCTTCCACGACTTCCTCATTACCCTTGATCTCATCCACAATTTTATCTTCCAGATCGATCATTTCCAGTGCCCTGCGTTTCATTAAAAGCCCATCGTCCGTCAGTGTAATATTTCGCCCTCCACGACAAAAAAGCGTCGTTCCAAGTTCGTCTTCCAACGCGGCAAGCTGTCTCGATAACGTCGGTTGGGTAATATGTAATTGTTCTGCTGCTTTCGTAAAACTCTGTTCCTTCGCCACCGTCAGAAAATAGTGTAACACTCTCAGTTCCATATTTGTCACCCGTATCCTAGTTCAAGTTTTTGATACATTCCTTTACACATTCTTCATCCCAGACCAGTTTGCCCGTCTTCATTGCTTCTTCATATTTACTGATCTTATAGGACAGGCGATCCATGGTTGCTTCCAGCTGTTTTTTCTGCTCCTGCAATACTTCCATTTGATTGCTTAAAAGCTCCAGCCGTGCCGGGATCGTCTCATCGCCCTTCTGATACAGATCCAGGTACTCGATCATAACCTCAATCGGTAAACCTGCACTTCTCATACAGAGCGCCAGTTCTACCCACTTCAGATCATCCTCCTGATAATCCCGGATGCCACCGGCGGTTCTTGTCACTTTCGGAATCATTTTGACACGCTCGTAATACCGAAGGGTGTCCTGACTGATGCCAAAATGCTCGGATACTTCTTTGATTGTCATAAAACGTCTCCTTTCCGGATTCTTTTCACTCCCGTTTTCATCTCGTTAGAATACTTTCTTTATCCTAAGTATAATATCTGGAGTTTGCTCCAAGTCAAGAAAAAATTTTCTTTATGGAGAAATTTTTAAGTAGTGAAAAGAAAATCCCTGTATTTTGTCTCGCTCGCTAACAATCGCTTCTCGAGAAAAAATACAGGGATTTTCTTATTTACGTTACATAATAATTCTTCTTTATGGTTCAAAAGAGCCAGCAAATTTTTCGTTTAGACAGTGTCAAATTCACACTTCTTACCCTTATGCTTTGTATCTGCGTGCACAACATAGCGCTGATTTGCCTATAACGTAGATGTGCACGTGGCACGCAGTGCCGGGATGGCGCAAAAATTTACTAATTTCACTGTGTATAGCAA
>CAVAFS010000301.1:0-4319 GCA_963587975.1 Bulleidia sp.
CACCAAGATTTAAATCATTATTAGGAGATGGACATCAGTTTGGTGTAAATCTTACTTATGCAGTACAGCCTTCGCCAGATGGATTGGCGCAGGCTTTTATTATTGGAGCAGATTTTATTGGTAACGATACCGTAGCCATGGTTCTTGGGGATAATATTTTTGCTGGTCATGGATTAAACAAGCGATTAAAAGCTGCAGTAGGAAATGCAGAAACCGGAAAGGGTGCTACTGTATTTGGTTATTATGTAGATGATCCAGAACGATTTGGTATTGTAGAATTTGATTCGGAAGGACATGCTATTTCAATTGAAGAGAAACCGGAAAGCCCTAAGTCAAACTATTGTGTGACAGGGCTTTATTTTTATGACAATCGTGTTGTGGAATATGCGAAAAATCTGAAACCGTCAGCCAGAGGTGAGCTTGAGATTACAGATTTGAACCGTATTTATCTGGAGCATGGTGATCTGAACGTGGAGCTGTTAGGTCAGGGATTTACATGGCTGGATACAGGTACACATGAGTCTCTGGTTGAGGCAACCAACTTTGTTATGACGATTGAAAATCATCAGCATCGCAAGATTGCCTGCCTGGAGGAGATCGCATATCTGAATGGCTGGATTTCCAAGGATGAAGTACTGGAGACATATGAATTATTAAAGAAAAATGAGTATGGCCGTTATCTGAAAGACGTATTAGATGGCAAATATATGGATGTTTTACATTAATAATTTATGGTAGCTCAAGGAGATTGAAGATGAAAGTATTAGTAACTGGTGTGGCCGGTCAGCTTGGACACGATGTGGTAAATGAACTGGCGAAGCGAGGACATGAAGCAATTGGAACAGATCTGGCTGAGACATATGCAGGTGTGCAGGATGGATCTGCAGTAGTGACTGCTCCATATGTTTCTCTGGATATTACAGATGAAGCTGCTGTGGAGGCTGTGATTAATGACGTAAAACCAGATGCAGTCGTACATTGTGCTGCATGGACCGCAGTGGATCTGGCAGAAGATGAGGATAAGCACAATAAAGTAATGGCTGTCAATGTCAACGGTACGGAGAATATTGCAAAGGCCTGCAAGAAGGTAGATTGTAAAATGGTATACCTCAGTACGGATTATGTGTTTGACGGACAGGGGGAGAAAGCTTGGGATGCAGACTGCAAGGATTATAAGCCGCTGAATGTGTATGGACAGACGAAGTTAGATGGTGAGTTAGCTGTCAGCTCCATTTTGGATAAATATTTTATCGTTCGCATTGCGTGGGTATTTGGTCTGAATGGCAATAATTTTATCAAAACTATGCTGAATGTCGGCAAGAAATATGATACGGTGCGAGTGGTCAATGATCAGATTGGAACACCGACATATACCTATGATCTGGCTCGTTTGCTTGTGGATATGATTGAGACTGATAAGTATGGCTATTATCATGCAACAAATGAGGGCGGATACATCAGTTGGTATGATTTCTGCTGTGAGATTTACAGACAGGCCGGATATGAGACAAAGGTGCTTCCGGTGACAACAGCAGAATATGGTCTGTCAAAGGCTGCCAGACCGTTTAATAGTCGTTTGGATAAGAGTAAACTGGTGAAAAATGGTTTTCTGCCGTTACCGACCTGGCAGGATGCGTTAAGCAGATATCTGAAAGAAATCGGTTATTAAGTTTACAGTAGTTTTGAGAGGAAATGAAAATGGGACAGATTAAAGTAACAAAAGCTCCAATCGAGGGCTTATATGTCATTGAACCGACGGTTCATGGTGACAATCGTGGATATTTTATGGAGACTTATAATCAGAATGATATGCATGAGGCAGGACTGGATATGGTATTTGTACAGGATAATCAGAGTATGAGTACCAAAGGAGTGCTTCGTGGACTTCATTTTCAGAAGGAGTATCCGCAGGGCAAACTGGTTCGTGTAATCAAAGGTTCTGTATTTGACGTGGCGGTTGATCTTCGTTCCGGAAGTGAGACTTACGGACAGTGGTATGGTGTGGAACTGACAGAAGAGAACAAGAAACAGTTTTATATTTCAGAAGGTTTTGCACATGGATTTCTGGTTTTATCAGAGACAGCTGAGTTCTGCTACAAAGTAACTGATTTTTATCATCCGGGTGATGAAGGAGGACTTGCATGGAATGATCCGGAGATTGGTATTGAGTGGCCACAGCTGGTAGGAGAATATCAGGGAACAGCTGATGCAGCAGGTTATCATTTGGAGGATGGAACAGCGTTGAATCTGTCTGATAAGGATCAGAAATGGCTTGGACTTAAGGATACGTTTAAATTTTAGGGGAGATAAATGAATATGACCATTATTGTAACCGGCGGAGCCGGATTTATCGGAAGTAACTTTGTGTTTCATATGTTAAATAAATATCCGGATTACAGAATCATCTGTCTGGATAAATTGACTTATGCGGGAAATTTGTCCACACTGGCACCGGTGATGGATAATCCGAATTTCCGTTTTGTAAAGGCTGACATCTGCGACAGAGATGCTGTTTACCAGTTATTTGAGGAAGAGCATCCGGATATGGTTGTAAACTTTGCAGCAGAAAGTCATGTCGACCGTTCCATCGAGAACCCGGGTATTTTCCTTGAGACAAATATCATGGGAACTTCTGTATTGATGGACGCCTGCAGAAAATACGGAATCAAGCGTTATCATCAGGTTTCTACCGATGAGGTGTATGGCGATCTGCCGTTAGACCGCCCGGATCTGTTTTTCACAGAGGAGACTCCGATCCATACAAGTTCTCCGTATTCTTCATCCAAGGCTGCTGCGGATCTGCTGGTGCTTGCATACCACAGAACTTATGGTCTGCCGGTTTCTATCAGCCGCTGCTCCAACAACTATGGACCGTATCATTTCCCGGAGAAACTGATTCCGCTGATGATCGCCAATGCGCTGGCGGACAAACCGCTGCCGGTATATGGCGAGGGCCTGAATGTGCGTGACTGGCTGTATGTGGAGGATCACTGCAAGGCGATTGATCTGATCATCCATAACGGACGCGTGGGTGAGGTTTATAATGTTGGTGGACATAATGAGAAGAAGAATATCGACATTGTAAAGATTATCTGCAAGGAGCTTGGTAAGCCGGAGAGTTTGATCACACATGTGACAGATCGTAAAGGACACGATATGCGTTATGCCATCGATCCGACCAAGATACATAATGAACTTGGCTGGCTGCCTGAGACAAAGTTTGAGGATGGTATTAAGAAGACTATTCAGTGGTATCTGGATAACCGTGAGTGGTGGGAGACTATCATTAGTGGTGAGTACCAGAATTATTATGAGAAGATGTATGGTAATCGATAGATAGTATAATTTATTTTGATATTGATGAAGGCATATTTGAATCCGTATTCTTGGTGGTGGCATTGAGAATACGGATTCTTTCTATAAGTGGAAAATTATTGTGATTTTATTTGAGGTTCAGAGTGACTGAGGTTGAAATAAAATTATAATAAAAATCGTGCTGACAGCATCACATAAGTTATAATAGTTGATGTATAATAAAATGTAGGAGGTGCTGTTATGCCTGCTGTTACAAAACATATATATGAACATGATATTCAAGAAATAAATACCATGTGGAATAAAGAATTAAAGGAAATAGAAAAAGTATTACCAAAATCGTATAATGAATCAGATATATTAGCTTTATTAAAGCGGTATTATCCACATGAATGGGAATCTGTAGAATATAAAAAGCAATATTATGACAAGAAGGATAAATTCTTAATTAAGAGGTTTGGCAAAGCTCGGTATAATATGCCAAGTGCTGAAAAATTGTTAAAGCGGCATAATAGCTATAAAAAGCTGATAACGCGAAAAAATCAAGAAGCGTATTATCAAAATTTTGATGAGAATGTATGGAAAAATAGTATAGATTTGCTCGAGGAAAAGCGGGGAGGAAAAATTGCTCGAATAGATAAAAAAATTGCTAATTCGAAAGCAAAGACGCAAATGGTTACGCCGGTTTTTTTAGACAAAATGATTGGACTTTATGACAGAAAAAATACCAGCCAAAAAGATAAGGTATATATCCTTACAGAATTGATGAAATATTATAATCCAAAGGTCATTTCTTTTTTCTTTAAGGTTAATGATACGGAATTGAATATGCAATTGCGTAATATGGCTTTCAGGTATTTGCAGAGTTTTAATTATGAGCCACGATTGAGAAAACAACAATATATGAAAGTACATGCGAGCGGAAAAAAAGAAGAGAATATCTTAGAAATGTCAGACGGCACATTGTGGTAGGTGGTAAACGCATTTTATTTTCGGCAAAACTA
>CAVAFS010000302.1:0-436 GCA_963587975.1 Bulleidia sp.
GAATAATATACAAAAAGCAAAATTGTTGGGATATCGCATAGAATTGCATTATGTTGGTTTGGCATCTGTTGAATTAGCAAAGCAGAGAATAGCATATCGTGTTGAACATGGTGGACATGGAATCCCTGATCAAGATGTGGAACGAAGATATGAAGAAAGTTTCCGAAATCTGATACAAATATTGCCTTTATGTGATTTAGCTGTATTATATGATAATACGGATGAATTTAATCGATTTGCTATATATAAAAATGGAGAACTGGTGAGATTATCACATCGAACTCTCCCAGAATGGTATAAAAAATTAAATATATAGAGATAAAAGTGTAAATTAAAAACTTCTGAATAAATATCAATGTAAGACATTTGGGTCTGTAGATATTTTTTATAAGTTTTTTTGTTCTAAGACGCACTGGAATTCATATATTAAACTATG
>CAVAFS010000302.1:446-2273 GCA_963587975.1 Bulleidia sp.
CGAGAGTGAATCAGCCGATAGAACTGATCACTGCAAGGGGAGCATATTTTTTAAAAAATGACAAGTTAGTAAGATTGCCGGACAGGCAGTGCCTGTCGGTAACTGCAGAAGATCTGCGGCAGATCAGCACGTTAATGTCACAATATTCCCTTTATGCCTATGAGGAGGAAGTGCGACAGGGATTTTTGACAGTGGAGGGGGGACATCGAATCGGCGTGTGTGGTCAGGTGACACAGAAAGCAGGGGCAATCGGTAGGATTTATCCGATTTTGTATCTGAATATTCGTATTGCCAGAGAACGAAAGGGATGTGGGAAAGCGGTGTATGAGCAGTTATGGGAGAATGATGAACCAGACAACACGTTGGTATTATCTGCACCGGGAACTGGAAAGACAACACTTTTGCGGGATCTGATTCGATTGTTTTCGAATGGAGATGAAATGCATCTTGGAAAACGGATCGGACTGGTTGATGAGCGTTCAGAGATTGCCGGATGTTTACACGGGATTCCACAAAATGATGTTGGGATAAGGACGGATGTGTTGGATGGATGCCCGAAAGTGGACGGAATGATGCTGCTGGTGCGCAGTATGGCGCCGGAAATTCTTGCGGTGGATGAGATTGGCGGGGCGGAGGATTTTTCTGCGATGCAATACGCCCTGCGGTGTGGATGTCATTTGCTGGCCACGGTGCATGCGGGAAGCCTGGAGGAGTTGTTTCAAAAGCCCGGGTGGGACAAGTGTAGAGATGAGCGGATGTTTGGAAGATATGTAATTATTTCAAAAGTAGATGGAAAGAGAAGGTATCAGGTGAAAGCAGCAGAGAAGATTTGACGGAAGTAAGACGTGGAAAAGGACGTGACAAATCTGAAAAGTAGATATGGTGATAGAAGTGAGATGCTTTTTAGAGAATATAAAGGTGGGTGTAAAAAAGAGGATGTATGTTTTTTAAATTGGCGGGAAGTGTTTGCGTGTTGCTGTCTTGTGCCGGATTTGTCAGGGAGATACTTTGCACAGAAAATTTACATAGAAAAATATTGGAATCGTTCATTGAAATGACGGAATTGCTGGCAGCGGAGATCCGATATGAGCGGCTTCCGATTCAGGACGCATTGTTGCTGGTGCAAAAGAAGGTGCGACCGGAGATTTCTACTGTGTTGCTATATATTGTGGAGCAGATGAAAAAAGGAAACGGAACAGAATTTGTGACAATCTGGGAGCAGGCCTTTCGTGAGGCGCAGAAAGATTTGTTTTTAAAAGCGGAGGAGTTAGACGAGGTCTGCCGTATTGGAAAACATCTGGGATTTTTGGATCAGACACAGCAGGAACAACATTTGAAGGGGTGTGCGAAGCGGCTGCAGCGGATGCAGGAACAGGTTCAGAAGGAGTTGGAGGAGAAGAAGCGTATTTACCGGTACCTTGGGATGGCAGCAGGAATCTTTGTGATATTAGTTCTGGTTTGACAAGTTGGTATGTTGGAATGGTTGATATAACAAGTTGATGTAGAGGTGATGATACAAGGAAAATTAGACTACATATGAAAAAAATGGGATTTTTCGACGGATGAGGTTACGGGAGGACATGTATGGATGTCAATTTGTTGTTTAAAATAGCGGCGGTGGGGATTTTAGTCACAGTGATCGGACAGGTGTTAAAGCACAGTGGCAGAGAAGAGCATGCATTTCTGGTCAGTCTGACAGGATTGGTGATGGTATTGTTTTGGATCGTACCATATATTTATGACCTGTTTGACAAGATTAAAAATTTATTTTCATTATAAGACGGGAAATCTGTGATTTTGAAATGGTGATAAGAGAAGCTTTTATGG
>CAVAFS010000303.1:0-4289 GCA_963587975.1 Bulleidia sp.
TCCGTGTCATTATGATTAAGCTGGCAGACCGTCTGCACAATATGCGTACCTTAAAATATATGAAGCCGGAGAAACAGAAGGAAAAAGCCCGTGAGACCATGGATATCTATGCGCCGATCGCGCAGCGTCTCGGTATTTCCAAGATTAAGATCGAGCTGGAGGATCTGTCTCTGAAATATCTGGAGCCGGAAGCTTACTATGATCTGGTGGAAAAAATTGCCGTTCGGAAATCCGCAAGGGATGCGTATGTTCACAGACTGATGACTGATGTGGAGGCCTGTCTGAAGGAAGCCGGCATCAAGGCGACGGTTATGGGCCGTGCAAAGCATTTTTTCAGTATTTATAAGAAGATGGTGAACCAGAACAAGACACTGGATCAGATTTACGATCTGTTCGCTATCCGTATTATCGTGGATGATGTGAAGGATTGTTACGCAGCGCTTGGTGTGATCCATGAGAAATACAAACCGATCCCGGGACGTTTTAAAGATTATATCGCAATGCCGAAGCCGAATATGTATCAGTCTCTTCATACGACACTGATCGGACCGACGGGTCAGCCGTTTGAAATTCAGATTCGTACGGAAGAGATGCATCGTACATCGGAATATGGTATTGCCGCACATTGGAAATACAAAGAAGCAAATAATGGAAACAGTATTAACGGTGAGGAAGAGAAGTTAAGCTGGCTGCGCCAGATTCTGGAATGGCAGCGGGACATGTCTGACAACAGGGAATTTATGAGCCTGTTAAAGAGTGATCTGGATCTTTTCTCCGACAGTGTATTCTGTTTTACACCGAGCGGCGATGTCAAGAGCCTGCCGAAGGGTTCTACGCCGATTGACTTTGCCTATGCGATTCATTCTGCAGTCGGCAACAAGATGATCGGAGCGAAAGTCAACGGTCGTCTGGTAACGATTGATTATAATATCCGCAATGGTGACAGAATCGAGATCCTGACATCGGCAAACTCCAAAGGACCGAGCCGTGACTGGTTGAATCTGGTAAAGAGCACACAGGCGAAAAATAAGATCAACCAGTGGTTCCGTAATGAGTTTAAGGAAGAAAATATTGTTAAAGGCAAAGAGCTGCTGAACAATTACTGTAAAACAAAATCCATCAATTTCAGTGATATCAATAAGCCGGAATATCAGGCAAAAGTACAGCGAAAATATGGATTCCGTGACTGGGATTCTGTACTTGCAGCTGTGGGACATGGTGGCCTGACGGAGTCACAGATAGTAAACCGTATGATGGAGGAGTACCGCAAAGAGCATAAGAAGGAACTGACGGATGCACAGGTGGTAGAAAATGCTTCTGAGCAGAAAGAGAAACATGCAGAGGAAGAGCGCACGACCCACAAGAAGAGTGGTATCATTGTCAAAGGTCTGACAGACGTAGCGGTACATTTTTCCAAATGCTGCAGCCCGGTTCCGGGAGACGAAATCGTTGGATTTGTCACCAGAGGCCGCGGTGTGTCTATCCACAGAACAGATTGCGTGAATATCATGCAGTTGCCGGATTTTGACAGACAGCGACTCATTGAGGCGGAATGGCAGCAGGGAGCAGCAGAGGAAGAAAATGGCGGGCATGGCCGTTACCTTGCAGAACTCAAAATTTATGGAAACAACCGTACCGGTCTGCTGGTAGATATTTCAAAAATCTTTACCGAGCGTGGAATAGATATTGATTCTATTAATTCGCGAACCAGTAAAAAGGGAATTGCAACGATTGTGGTTTCTTTCTATACAAAAGGAAAAGATGAACTGAGTATGCTCAGTGAAAAGCTGCGCCAGATTGAAAGTGTATTTGAAATCGAGCGTACGACCGGCTGATAAATAGATAGGAGTATATATGGCAGATTTAAGAATTGAAGAATATAACGTTGGCGACATTGGAACAAACTGTTACTTTATCGTAAACGCAGACACAAAAGAAATGGTAATTATTGATCCGGGCGGAGATGGGGCAGATCTCATTCGCCGGATCAAAGAGCGCGGATTGAAGTTGCAGGCTGTTTTGCTGACACACGGACATTATGATCATGCGCATCATGCACGTATGGTTGCAGACGCATTTGGCGTTCCGGTATATGCAAGTGAAAAGGAAAAAGCTACCATGCATGACATCCAGAAAAATGTATCCGCTATGTTTGGTAATCCGGAAACATATGATGCAGATGTGTATGCAAAAGACGGAGAGGTGTTGGATTTAGCAGGATTTAAGATCAAAGTTCTTTCCACACCGGGACATACCGAGGGCGGATGCTGTTACTATTTTGACGGAAACAAAGTGCTGGCAAGTGGTGACACCCTGTTCTGTGGTTCTGTCGGAAGAACAGATTTCAAGGGCGGCAGCATGTCAGATCTGGTGCGTTCCGTAAAAGAAAAACTGTTTGTACTTCCGAATGATACGGCAGTCCTTCCAGGACATGAGGCACGTACTACGATTGGATACGAGAAACAGTATAATATGTACTTAGCATAATTTAGCATAGTGATTTAAAAGGAATTTTCATGAAACAGGCAGATGCATTTGTATTTGTGGAAATTCCTTTTGTGACGTAAAAAGATAGGAAAAGGAAATAAATATGATTACAGTGCAGTTGAATGAGCCGGATTTTGAATATGATATTCATTCTCTGGTAAAAGCGTTTTATCCGCAGCATGATGTGCTTGTAAAAGCCATGCCGCGGGAAGAGTTTCCGGAAAGTGTATTTCATCTTGTGGTAAATTATGACCGGAAAAACCACATGATAGATTTTAAATTTTATGAACGGGAACAACAGGAAACTCGGGAAGATGATAATGTAACAAAAGAGGAAACCGTTGTGCAGGATCATGAGAATAGTGCAATAGAAGAAAAAATGACACTGGGCGGTAGTGTTCTGGTTGATTTTGCCGATCGGAAAAAGACGAAAAATGAGTTAAAACAGCAGTTGTATTATCTGCTGACTCTGTATGCAGGAAAGACACTTCCATGGGGAACTCTGACGGGTATTCGCCCAACTAAAATCCCGATGGAATTACTGGAAGAAGGAAAAAGCGAAGATGAAATCCGTTCTTATATGAAAGAAACATATTTCGCTTCGGATGAAAAAATTGAGCTGAGTCTGGCCGTTGCAAAGCGTGAGCTGGAATTGCTGAGCCGTATTGACTATGAGAATGGTTACAGTCTGTATGTTGGAATTCCGTTCTGTCCGAGTACCTGTCTGTATTGCTCTTTTACCTCTTATCCGCTGGCAAAATGGGCGAACCGCATGGATGAGTATCTGGATGCATTGGAGAAAGAAATTGCATTTACCGCAGAGGCATGCAAACATAAGGTTTTGAATTCTGTATACATTGGTGGAGGTACACCGACAACACTTTCCGCAGAACAGATGGATCGTCTGCTGACGATGATCGGAAGCTATTTTGGCATTGCAGATACGCAGGGCAGGATGATCTATGCGGATGAACATACGAATGATACAATTGTAGCAAATGAGGCACAGAATTCTATGGTTGTAACAGGATCTGAATGTGAAAAGGGCAAAGCACGGAAGCAGACGCAGCTTCTGGAGTTTACCGTAGAAGCCGGCAGACCGGACAGTATTACCAGAGAAAAACTGGAAGTCATTCACAAACACAATATTTCCAGAATTTCCATCAATCCGCAGACTATGAAAGAAGAAACACTGCGTCTGATTGGTCGTCAGCATACGGTACAGCAGACCATTGATAGTTTCAAACTGGCCCGGGAGGTTGGGTTTGATAATATCAACATGGATCTGATCGTTGGACTTCCGGAGGAGACCATCGAGGATGTACGTGAGACTATGAGACAGCTGGAAGAACTGGATCCGGATAACATCACCGTTCATTCACTGGCCATCAAACGTGCGGCCAGACTTCGGATGCAGAAGGAACAGTATGAGAATTTTCACATTGAGAATACTGCACAGACCATTGATCTGACGGCTGAGTGCTGTCATGAAATGGGACTGGAGCCATATTATCTGTATCGCCAGAAAAATATGGCGGGTAATTTTGAAAATGTCGGATACGCAAAACCGGGAAAAGCCGGAGTGTACAACATTCTGATCATGGAGGAAAAACAGACCATCATGGCACTTGGCGCAGGTGCTACCACCAAAGTTGTTTTTGAAGATGGCAAGCGTATTGAGCGTGTGGGAAATGTAAAGGATATTACAAATTATCTGGATCGCGTGGATGAGATGGTAGAGCGGAAGCGGGAATTATTGATAAACTGTGGCCAGCTTGGATAAAACACTTGCTATATCAAAC
>CAVAFS010000304.1:0-4709 GCA_963587975.1 Bulleidia sp.
TAGTTATACAGAAAGGCCGGTCCGAAATTGTTGCTGATACAACTAACGGTGATGGCCTCTCTTTTTGAAATTTTACCAACATGATATAAATCTGCGCACAGTTTACTTCCCAGAGGGAAGCCGAACAGAAAGCCTGCGATCAATGGAAAAAACAAAGGTGCACGCAAAGGATAGATACGTCCCAATATCGGGCTGATTTTGTCAAATACTGCATCGTATATCCCGCTATGGATCACGATACCGGACAGGATACTAAAAGGCAGAAGGGTCGGCAGTACGGAATGATACCAGAGGTACAGTCCATTTGCTGCCGCAGCGGCAAAAAGTTTTGGAAACAGAATGCCATAGCAGATACATAAAGCCAGCAGGAAGGCTAACATTTTCTTTTTCATACTATATCTTATTTTTCATATCTTAAAGTAATTCATCTCCGGAGAAAAAAGAATGAAAGAGATTAAAATATGGCGGCTTCTGGTTATTTTGATTTTGTCTATCGTTTTTCTGGACAGTCTGATGATCAAAAATATCTCAAATGGGAATTTTATATTTTTTGAGCAGAAGATTACTCTGCCCTTAAATCCGGATATTTTAGCGGATCTGGTCTATTTTCCACTCGCTGCAGATCTGTCAGAACCGGATATCTGTGCCTATGAGGATTCCTGGCAGAATGCACGGACCTATGGCGGTGACCGAAAACATGAGGGAACGGACCTGATGACTGCCACAAATGAACGGGGCATTTATCCTGTAGTCAGTATGACCGATGGCACGATTGAGCAGCTTGGCTGGCTGAAACTTGGCGGCTGGCGCATTGGCATCCGAAGTGCTTCCGGCATTTATTATTACTACGCGCATCTGGAATCTTATGCGGAGGATCTTACAGAAGGAGTGGCAGTCAGAGCCGGACAATTTCTGGGATTTGCCGGGGATTCCGGTTATGGAACGGAAGGAACCACCGGACAGTTTGCAGTACATCTGCATGTTGGGATTTATGTACCTGGAGGAAATGGTGATGAGGCCGTAAACCCTTATCCTTATCTCAAGAAGCTTGAGTGTAACAAAATTCGTGCCCGATATCTCAATTAGCTATATTTTTCAAAAATCATCTCCGTTAACGGTGAAAAAATCATCTCCCGATTTGTCCGAAAGATATCTCTGCGAAAGATATCTTTGGTAACTGATGCTTGCAGATTTGTATTCAGACCACTATAATAGGAATGATTGCAAAATGTGCGAAAGATGACGCATATATTTTTGAAAACAATTCAGAAAGTAGAAAAGTATGATAAGAATTGATAAATTCCTCTCTCAGATGCAGGTGGCTACCCGTTCTGGGAGTAAAAAACTGATAAAAAATAAACGCATCACAAAAAATGGCATTATTGTAACCGATGGCGGTGAAAAATGTGATCCTGACAACGATTGCATCTGCCTGGACGGTACGCCCATCGCTTATCAGGAATACCATTATGTGATGCTGCACAAACCGGCAGGCTGTGTCACGGCAACGGAAGACCGCTATGATAAGACTGTCATGGACTTTCTTCCGGAAAAACTGCGCCGCGGTCTTTCCCCGGTGGGCAGACTGGATAAAGATACCGAAGGTCTTCTCCTGATCACCGATGACGGAGCCCTCAATCATCAGCTGCTGGCTCCGGGAAAACATGTACCAAAAACTTATTATGCCCGGATCGACGGAATTGTTACTATTTCAGATATTGTAGAATTTCAATCAGGGCTGGATATTGGTGAGAAAAAACTGACAGCACCGGCGATACTGGAAATTTTGCATACCGATGAGACGAATGGTACTTCAGAAATCAAAGTGACCATCACGGAAGGAAAATTCCATCAGGTAAAACGGATGTTTCAGGCAGTAGATAAAAAAGTGATTTATCTGAAACGTCTGTCCATGGGAAGATTGGCATTGGATGAAACACTTGCCCCCGGAACCTGGCGGGAGCTGACAAAAGAAGAAATCATGAAATTAAAGGATGAGAAAGAATGATAACAGAACAGATACAGGCTGTCATTTTTGACCTGGATGGTACAATGACAGATTCCATGTGGATCTGGGAGGAGATCGATCAGGATTTTTTCCGACAGCAGGGTATTCCCATGCCGGAAACTCTGCATGAAGAGATTGAGGGAATGAGTTTTACCGAAACAGCACAATATTTTATTGACACCTATCATCTTCCGAAGACTGTGGATGAAGTAAAAGCGTTGTGGAATCAGCTTGCGATAGATAAATATGTGCACGAGACAACATTAAAACCCGGTCTGCCTGCATTTTTGCAGTATTTGCGGGAAAAACAGATAAAGATCGGCATTGCCACCAGCAATTCCAGACTGCTTCTGGATGCGTTTTTGGAAGCGAGAGAGCTGACAAACGTCATTGACGCCATCACCACAAGCTGTGATGTCAACAAAGGAAAACCGGAGCCGGATGTGTATCTGAAAACAGCCGAAAAACTGGGTGTATCCCAGGAACAGTGTCTAGTTTTTGAAGATATTCCCATGGGGATTTTAGCAGGAAAAAGAGCTGGTATGACCGTCTGTGCCGTGGAAGACGACTATTCGGCACCATTGCGGGCAGAAAAACGAAAACTGGCAGATTATTATATTACGGATTACAGGCAGGTCCTGGATCATACTTACGAGGATTTAAATAAATGAAACAATTTTTACCAATCAGCCGTGCGGACATGAAGGCGCAGGGAATTGAACAGCTTGATTTTGTATATGTCATTGGGGATGCCTATGTGGATCATCCTTCCTTCGGTCATGCCATCATCAGCCGTATTTTGCAGGCCAACGGGTTTACTGTTGGAATCATCTCTCAGCCGGACTGGAAAAATCCGGATAGCATCAGTATCCTTGGTGAGCCAAAACTCGGCTTTATCGTGACTGGCGGAAATATGGATTCCATGGTAAACCATTATTCCGTATCAAAAAAACGTCGTCAGAAGGACGCATTCACCCCAGGCGGCGTCATGGGAAAACGACCGGATTATGCAACCATTGTATACTGCAATCTGATTCGAAGGACATACAAACATAATCCGCTGATCATCGGCGGACTGGAAGCCAGTCTGCGTCGCCTTGGACATTATGATTACTGGTCAAACAAAGTCAAACGTTCGATTTTAATGGATTCCGGTGCGGATTTACTGCTGTACGGAATGGGCGAGCGCAGTATTGTTGCTGTGGCAGAGGGACTGCGCAGCGGCATCAATGTCAAAGATCTGACGTACATTGATGGTACGGTATACAAGACAAAGGATCCGGACAGCGTGTACGATGGGATCATGCTGCCATCTTTTGAAGATATCTGTGCAAGCAAAGAGACTTACGCCCGCAGTTTTTATACCCAGTACTGCAATACCGATCCGTTTACCGCAAAACGTCTGATCGAACCATATCCGAACAAATGTTATGTCGTGCAGAATCCGCCATCCAAACCGCTGACAACGGACGAAATGGATGATGTCTATGCACTGCCTTATATGAGAACGTATCATCCGTCTTATGAAGAAGCAGGCGGTGTCCCGGCCATTGAAGAAGTAAAATTCAGTCTGGTCAGCAACCGTGGCTGCTACGGCGGATGCAGTTTTTGTGCATTAACCTTTCATCAGGGACGCATCATTCAGACCAGAAGTCACGAATCCATCCTGATGGAAGCAGAACAGATCATTCAGGATCCAAATTTCAAAGGATATATCCATGATGTGGGCGGTCCGACTGCCAATTTCCGTGGACCATCCTGTGACAAACAGCTCACCAGAGGTGTCTGTAAAAACCGTCAGTGTCTGTTCCCGACACCATGTCCAAACCTGAAAGTAGATCACTCCGATTATCTGAGTCTGTTGCGCAAACTGCGGAAACTGCCAAAAGTGAAGAAAGTATTTATCCGTTCCGGTATCCGTTTCGATTACCTGATCTGTGATAAGGATAAGACCTTTTTCCGGGAATTATGTGAGCATCATGTCAGCGGACAGTTAAAAGTGGCTCCGGAGCATATTTCCGACTCGGTACTTTCCCTGATGGGAAAACCACCGGTGGCTGTTTACAATAAATTCAAAGAAGAGTACAAAAAGATCAATGAACGGATCGACAAGAAACAGTATCTGGTTCCGTATCTGATGTCTTCCCATCCGGGTTCGACGTTAAAAGAAGCGGTGGAACTGGCAGAGTATCTGCGTGATCTGGGTTACATGCCGGAACAGGTGCAGGATTTCTATCCGACACCGTCCACAATTTCAACCTGTATGTATTACACCGGACTGGATCCGCGGACCATGAAAAAAGTGTATGTCACCAACAATCCGCATGAGAAAGCCATGCAGCGGGCCCTGATCCAGTATCGTGATCCAAAAAACTATAATCTGGTTTACGAAGCACTGCATCTGGCGCACCGCACGGATCTGATCGGGTTTGGACCGAAATGTCTGATCCGTCCGAAACACAGCGGACATTCAGGCAGCGATAACGGATATCGTGGACAGGCAGCCGGAAAATCAGGCAGCAACAGAACAAAAGGTTCTTACAAAGGACAGAATAATAACACAAAAGCCAATACTACAAAGAACAATAACCGTTCCCAGACAGGAACCAGACCGGAAACTTGCGTTGGCACAGCACGTCCGAAAAAGAGAAAATCCATCCGTAACGTGCATAAGAAAAAGCAGAAATAAAGGTATCTGTTT
>CAVAFS010000305.1:0-3813 GCA_963587975.1 Bulleidia sp.
GCGTGATCGGTGACTTCGCCTGGACCGGTTGGGATTATATGGGAGAATCTGGAATCGGTTTGCCGGCGTACCATTTTGGAGAAGGCGGATTTACCGCGCAGTTCCCGGCAACGCTGGCTTATGTCGGTGATATTGATATTACCGGTTTCAGAAGACCGATGTCCTATTACAGAGAACTTGTTTTTGAACAGACAAAGACACCGTATATTGCCGTTCAGAATCCACATCATTACGGAGAAAAACCGATGCTGACACCATGGATCCTCGGTGATCTGACTGCATCTTGGACCTGGCCGGAATGTGAGGACAAACCGGTGATCGTGGAAGTGTACAGCGCCGGGGAGGAAGTGGAGCTGATTCAGAATGGCGTATCCCTTGGACGGCAGCCGGCAGGTGAGGCACATCGATACCGTACTTATTTTGAAACGACATATCAGCCGGGCATACTGCTTGCTGTTTCTTATGAAAATGGTGTGGAGATTGGCCGCAGGGAATTAAAGACCGTTGTCGGAGAGACAAAACTTGTGTTGGAGGCAGAGGATATGAGTGCTTATATCCCTGTTCAGACAGAAGAAAAGGGCATTCTGCAGTATCTTTCCCTTTCTGTGGTAGATGCAGCGGGAACTTTGGATTATAATACCTGTGAGAAGTTCAAAGCGGAGATCTCCGGCGCAGCAGAGTGGATGGTCTGCGGAAACGCGGATCCGAGATCGCTGCAGGTACCGTCTGATCCGGAATTTGAGACTTTTGAGGGAAAAGCCCAGATCATTGTATGCAAAAAAAATGCAGAAGAGTCTGTAACCTTGACCATACATCGTCTGATTGATGGTTCAGAACAAACGGTGACGTTTTAGCGGAAAGAGAGAAGGTTCCCCCGCTTTTATTTACACAAAATAATGAGCAGCGGGGGAGCACTGTTTTTATTGCGAGAGTGTATAACAGGACACTTTCCAGTCAGAAAGGAGAAGAACAATGCAGAATATCCCAAATGTAAAAATCGGTGTGGTGGCAGTATCCCGTGACTGCTTCCCGGAAAGTTTATCCGTAAACCGCAGAAAAGCGCTGATGGAAGCATATACAAAAAAATATGGTACCGAGCATATTTATGAATGTCCGGTCTGTATCGTGGAGAGTGAAATTCATATGGTGCAGGCCTTAGAAGACATCAAAAAAGCAGGCTGTAATGCACTGTGTGTCTACCTTGGAAACTTCGGACCGGAAATTTCAGAAACTTTGCTGGCAAAGCATTTTGACGGACCGAAAATGTTTATTGCAGCGGCAGAAGAGTCCGGGGATTCCCTGCTGGATGGAAGAGGCGATGCTTACTGTGGAATGCTCAACGCTTCTTATAACCTGCAGCTTCGCAATATCAAAGCATATATTCCGGAATATCCGGTGGGAGATGCCGAGGATTGTGCAGAAATGATTCACGAATTTGAGCCGATTGCCCGTGCGGTTATCGCGCTTTCTGATCTGAAGGTCATTTCCTTCGGACCGCGGCCGATGAACTTCCTGGCATGTAATGCACCGATCAAACAGCTTTACAATCTCGGTGTTGAGATTGAGGAAAACTCAGAGCTGGATTTATTTGAGGCGTTTAATCAGCATGCAGGAGATGCGCGAATCCCTGCAGTTGTTGCCGAGATGGAAGCAGAACTGGGGGCAGGAAATAAAAAACCGGAGATTCTTGAAAAACTGGCACAGTACGAACTGACTTTAAAAGACTGGGTGCGTGATCATAAAGGATATCGCAAATATGTGGCTATTGCCGGAAAATGCTGGCCGGCCTTCCAGACACAGTTTGGATTCGTGCCATGTTATGTGAATTCCAGACTGACCGGAGAGGGCATTCCTGTTTCCTGTGAAGTAGACATATACGGATGCCTTTCCGAGTTTATCGGAACGGTGGTGTCAGAGGATGCGGTGACCCTTTTGGATATCAACAACTCTGTTCCGAAGGATATGTATAATGAGGAAATCAAAGACAAGACAGCTTATACACTGCAGGATACTTTTATGGGATTCCACTGTGGAAATACAAGTTCCAAAAAGCTGGCATTCTGTGAGATGAAATATCAGAAAATTATGGCAAGAGCACTTCCGATTGAAGTTACAAACGGAACACTTGAGGGAGATATTGTCCCGGGAGATATCACATTCTACAGACTGCAGTCCACCGCTGACAACAAGCTTCGTGCTTATATCGCACAGGGTGAAGTATTGGATGTCCGTACAAAATCTTTTGGTGCTATCGGTGTATTTGCGATTCCGGAAATGGGTCGTTTCTATCGTCACTGGCTGATTGAAAAAGGATTTCCGCATCATGGAGCGGTTGCCTTTGGTCATTATGGAAAAGCATTATTCGAAGTATTCAAATATATCGGTGTGGATGTTAATGAGATTGGTTATAATCAGCCGGCGGGCGTCAGATATCCGACAGAAAATCCATTCAGATAGAGAGGCTTTGTATGTATTATATTGGAATTGACCTTGGAACATCAGCGGTAAAACTGCTGCTTATGGACAGCAACGGAGAGATAAAAAATATTGTATCAAAGGAATATCCGCTGTCCTTCCCGCATCCGGGCTGGTCAGAACAGAATCCGGCAGACTGGTGGAACCAGACAATGGCCGGGTTAAAGGAGCTGCTTGCAGATTTTGATAAAGCGAAAGTGGCAGGGATCAGTTTTGGTGGACAGATGCACGGACTGGTAACGCTGGATGAAAATGACAATGTGATTCGACCGGCAATTCTCTGGAATGACGGCCGCACAGGCGCAGAGACAGAGTATCTGAACACGGTGATCGAAAAAGAGAAACTTTCGGGGTACACGGCAAATATCGCATTTGCAGGCTTTACTGCACCGAAAATCCTCTGGATGCAGAAACAGGAACCGGAGCTTTGGAAAAAAGTAACGAAGATCATGCTGCCGAAGGATTACCTGGCTTATCGGTTTTCTGGAAGTTTCTGCACCGATTATTCGGATGCTTCCGGAATGCTGCTTTTAGATGTGAAAAATAAATGCTGGTCGAAAGAAATGTTGGAGATTTGCAACATAAAAGAAGCACAGCTTCCGAAACTATATGAGAGTTATGAGGTTGTGGGAACCATAAAACCGGAACTTGCAAAAGAACTTGGCGTATTAGAAAACGTGAAAATTATTGCCGGTGCAGGGGATAATGCAGCGGCAGCCGTTGGAACCGGAACGGTTGGTGCAGGAAAATGTAATATTTCCCTTGGGACATCGGGAACAATTTTTATTTCCAGTGATCATTTTACTGTTGACCCAGTGAATGCATTGCATTCTTTTGATCACGCCGATGGCGGCTATCATTTGATGGGCTGTATGTTATCCGCCGCAAGCTGTAATAAGTGGTGGATGGATGAAATCTTGAAGACAAAAGATTACGCCGGGGAGCAGACGGGTATTTCAAAACTTGGTGAAAATCAGGTTTTTTACCTTCCATATCTGATGGGAGAGCGTTCTCCGCATAATGATCCGGATGCGAGGGCCATGTTTATCGGAATGTCCATGGATACGACACGTGAGGATATGACCCAGGCTGTATTGGAAGGCGTTGCCTTTGGACTGCGGGATTCTCTGGAAGTGGCGAGAAGTCAGGGCATTGAGGTACAATGTTCAAAAATCTGTGGCGGTGGTGCCAAGAGTCCGTTGTGGCAGCAGATCATTGCAAACGTGATGAATCTAACACTTGAGATCCCGGAAAATGAAGAAGGACCGGGACTTGGAGCTGCAATGCTTGCTGCGGTAGGATGCGGGGAGTATGCGTCTGTGGCAGAGGCGTGTGAGA
>CAVAFS010000305.1:3823-9282 GCA_963587975.1 Bulleidia sp.
TGTGAGAATCTGGTAAAGACGAAGGCAGTCATTGAGCCGGATCCGGTGCTTGTGGAAAAATATGAAGAACGTTATCAGAAATTCAGGAGACTTTATCCGGCGGTGAAGGGATTGTTCGGAGAAAGTTGACAGATTTAGGAAAATAAATTTGAACAACTCCAGACATGGTTCATTAAGAAAAATGATGTTTCATATACAGTTGCAATGAGACATTATTGGCTATCGTGGAGCAGATTAAGAAGAGACTGGGCAGAGTGGTAGATTTTCTGCTCAGTCTTTTTGTACGTAAGAAGAAATAATAAGCAGGATGATAGCGGATTGCATTGCAGGATACCGGATGTTTAGTTTTTCTTGCGCAGCATCTGCAACACCCTGTCGATTCGCTGCTGTTCCACAGGATTCAGTCCCTGTCGCAGATGTTGGATAATAAAATCGGTTTCGTCCGTGGTAAATGAGAGATTCTGATTTCTGGCTTTTGTGACGAAATTCATAAGAAAGGCCATCATATCCCTGGAAGAGTTTGGTTTTTCCTGATTCATGAAATTCATGAGGAAAGCAAGCTTTTCCGGGGATATGTTCTGAAAGGCCGGATTTTGTGAAAAAAAGTTCTGATCCATGAAAAAATCCTCCTTCTACATATTTAAAATGCCTGTTACAGAGGTAATGTCCAGAATATTTAAAATCATATCGATCTGATCGCGCTCCTGCGGCGTGCAGTATTCCCGCAGTACATTCAGTATCTGGTGCGTACGCTCTGTGGGCGATTCATTGGAACAAATCCGCAATTCCTGCGCCTGCATTTCTGGGGCTGTGTCAAATAGCTGCATGGTGCGCTGCAGTTCGATCATCCGGACCATCATGGAAACCATGCGCTGCTGCGGCCCATAGAGGTAGGGCACAATGGCTTTCAGCATCTGAATCGGTCTGTTTTGAATCAATGTATCCAGTACAGGTGGGGTATGTTCGTTTTCATGTTCATTCATAGAAGATATCACGTCCATATCTGCTGTTTTTTATAATGTATGAAAAAAGTGTGCGATTATGAGTAGAAAGTTCATATAATAATAGGGAATCCATTGCCAGATATGGAGGACATAGCATATGGGGAAATTAGTTTATGACGGTAAAAGCGTATATGAGATAGATGAAGACTGCCTGCGGAAAAAGGAAGAAAGGGAGCGGCAAAAAGAAATGGAGTGGCAGAGAAAAAATCTGAAACAACCATCAAACAAAAGGAAAAAATAGGAAAATAAGAACGAACAGTATTAGGCTAATTGATTTATATATAAGAGGAAACAGAAAGAACCGGAGGCGTTGCTGCCCCCGGTTTTTGTCATACAAATGATACGTATTTTACTAGATTTTTGATTAGAAGCAGCCACAGCCGTTTCCATTGTTGTTTCCACCGCATCCGCCGCAGCAGCACAGAAGCAGGATGATCCAGATTGCCTCACTGCAGCTGTTTCCGCCCAGGAAAGAGCCGTTACCGTTTCCGCATCCACCGCAGCAGCACAGAAGTAAGATGATCCAGATGATGTTGTTGCATCCACATCCGTTGTCGTTAGAGCATCCACAGTTTGTAGCAGCTAAATCACTCATGTTGATAGCCTCCAGATTTTTATTTACAATTCATAGTATGTATGCGGCTTGTCAGTGTTTCCTGAAAAAGATGTTCATTTTTTAATGGGAATGTCTATTTTCTGTCAATTTGTTTTAGCCGGATTCTGATTTTTGATAAAAAATTTTACACTTTAGCTTGACAAAGTAATAACGAGAATGTATTATTGTATGCAATGAGGTTGATTGCATACAATCTATTGGATTGTATACGAGTATGTATATAAGGTGAGGAGCGAATAACATGCGTAAAGTAGTAATGAATAAGCATAATAATCTGTTGCAGTTGGAAGAGCATTTTTATCAGCTGGTGGATGTAGATGAACCAAATACATTTAGAAATCTGTTTCCATATGAAGAGATTCCGAAAATTGCGTTCAATGACCGAATCGTACCGCACAACATGCCGGACGATATCTGGATCACAGATACCACATTCCGTGACGGACAGCAGTCAAGAGCTCCGTACACTACCGATCAGATCGTAACGATTTACGATTATCTGCATAAACTGGGCGGCCCGAAAGGAATCATCCGTCAGAGTGAGTTTTTCCTGTACAGCAAAAAAGACCGTGATGCAGTTTATAAATGTATGGAACGTGGATATAAGTTCCCGGAAGTTACAAGCTGGATCCGAGCAAGCAAACAGGATTTTGAATTAGTAAAAGACATCGGACTGCGTGAGACAGGTATTTTAGTAAGCTGTTCCGATTATCATATTTTCTACAAAATGAAAATGACCAGACGTGAGGCCATGAACCACTATTTAAGTGTCATTCGTGAGTGTCTGGAGACAGGTATCAGCCCACGCTGCCACTTAGAGGATATCACAAGATCCGATATTTACGGTTTTGTTATCCCATTTTGTGTGGAATTGATGAAACTGATGGATGAGTATAAGATTCCGATTAAGGTGCGTGCCTGCGATACCATGGGATATGGTGTAAACTTCCCGGGTGCCGTTATTCCGCGAAGTGTACCGGGTATCATTTATGGTCTGACAACCCATGCCGGCGTACCGTCTGAGTTGATTGAGTGGCATGGTCACAACGATTTTTACAAGGCAGTTACAAACTCTACCACAGCATGGCTGTATGGTGCCTGCGGTGTCAACTGTTCTCTGTTTGGTATCGGAGAGCGTACCGGTAATACACCATTGGAAGCTATGGTATTTGAGTATGCACAGCTGAAAGGTACATTAGATGGTATGGATACCACCGTGATCACAGATCTGGTTGACTACTTTGAAAAAGATCTGGATTACACACTTCCGAGCAGAACTCCGTTTGCCGGCAAAAACTTCAATGTAACAAGAGCCGGAATCCATGCGGACGGACTGCTGAAAAACGAAGAGATTTACAACATTTTTGATACAGAAAAATTTTTAAAGAGACCGGCACTGGTATCTATTTCCAACACATCCGGTCTGGCTGGAATCGCACACTGGATCAACAGCTACTACAGACTGCCGCAGGAGCGTCATCTGGACAAAAACTCAGAGCTGGTTCATAAATTAAAAGACTGGGTAGATGAGCAGTATGACGAAGGCCGTGTAACGGTTCTGACAGACAACGAGCTGGTTGTCAAGATTACAGAGTGTTGCCAGGAACTGGGAATTATTTTATAACAAGGGGGCAAAAAAGGATGGGAGATAACCATTCGCTCAGTGAGAAAGTATTTCATAAACTGCAGGAGGATATTTTATCTGGAAAATATGCGGTGGATGAGGAATTGAAGGAAAAGACCATCGGCGATGAGCTGGGGGTCAGCCGGACACCGGTGCGTGAGGCACTGCGTCAGCTGGAGCTTCAGGGACTGGTCAACATTACACCGAACAAGGGCGCGCATGTCACCGGATTTTCGAAGGAAGATCTGAACGATATTTATGAGATACGGTCTGTGATGGAAGGCTTATGTGCCAAATGGGCAGCAAAAAAAGCCACACCGGAACAGATTGAAGAACTGGAAGAAATTGTATACCTGACAGAATTTCATGTGTCGAAGGGACACAGCGAGCAGGTATTTGAACTGGATAATAAGTTTCATGAGACATTGTATCAGGCATCCGGAAGCAAGGTGCTGGCGAGTGTGCTGACAGATTTTCATAATTATGTGCAGCGGGTTCGCAAGATGACGTTGAAATCAAAAGAGCGTTCCGAAAAATCGAACGATGAGCACCGCATGATCGCCCAGGCGATCCATGATCATGATCCGGAGAAAGCACAGATGCTGGCAAATCAGCATATCATGAGAACCATTGAAAATATTGACCACTGTGGCTGGGATAATCTGCTGCAGGAATCCCGAAAAGAAAACGAAAAAAGCGGGAATTAAGGATTGGAGGATAATTACCATGGAAAAAATTAAAATGACCACACCTTTAGTTGAGATGGACGGAGACGAAATGACCAGAATTCTCTGGCAGTATATCAAAGACGAGCTGTTACTTCCGTTTGTAGATTTGAAAACAGAGTACTACGATCTGGGACTGGAATACAGAAATGAGACAGACGACAAGGTAACCTTCGATTCTGCTTATGCTACACAGAAATACGGCGTAGCTGTAAAATGTGCAACTATCACACCAAATGCAGCTCGTGTAAAAGAGTATAACTTAAAAGAAATGTGGAAGAGCCCGAACGGAACCATCCGTGCGATCCTTGACGGAACCGTATTCCGTACACCGATTAAGGTAAAAGGAATTGAGCCATGCGTAAAGAACTGGAAAAAACCGATCACCATTGCCCGTCATGCTTACGGTGATGTATACAAGGCGTCTGAGATGAAGATTCCGGGACCGGGAAAAGTAGAACTGGTTTACACTGCTGAGGATGGAACAGAGGTAAGAGAGTTAGTTCATAACTTTACAGGCACCGGTGTGGTTCAGGGTCAGCATAACATCTGCAAATCCATCGAGAGTTTTGCAAGAAGCTGCTTTAACTACGCACTGGATATGAATCAGGATCTCTGGTTTGCAACAAAAGATACCATTTCCAAAAAATATGACCATACCTTCAAAGATATTTTCCAGGATATCTATGATGCAGAATACAAAGAAAAATTCGAGGCAGCAGGCATTGAGTATTTCTACACACTGATCGACGATGTGGTTGCCCGTGTTATGAAAGCCGAGGGTGGATTTATCTGGGCATGCAAAAACTATGACGGTGATGTTATGAGTGATATGATCTCCTCTGCATGCGGATCTCTGGCTATGATGACTTCCGTACTGGTTTCCCCAAGCGGTGTATACGAGTATGAGGCTGCTCACGGAACCGTTATGAGACACTATTACAAACATCTGGCTGGTGAGGAGACATCCACCAACTCCGTAGCAACTATTTTTGCATGGACTGGTGCATTACGCAAACGTGGCGAGCTTGACAATCTGCCGGAATTAGTAAAATTTGCAGATAATCTGGAAAAAGCTTGTATTGATACAATAGAATCTGGTAAAATGACAAAAGACTTGGCATTAATTACAGAATTAGAGAATCCGGTTGTATTAAACAGCCTTGATTTTATCAAAGCAATCCGTGAGACGCTGGAGAAAATGTACGCATAAGATGCATATCGGAAAACAGTGTCAGTTTAACCGGTGATTCTGCAATTTGCCAGACGTGAATAACAATTCGAAGTCAGGTAGAAAAAGAAAATTTGTCTGTCGTAAAAGAACGTTTATTCAATGAAGAAAAATGAAACACAGGAATCCTGCGATCTGCAGGATTCCATTTTTAAGGTGAGGAAGAAACATATGATTTTAGCATGTCAAAATATCAGTAAATCATTTGGTGTGGATCCTGTGATCCGAAATGTGAGTTTTCATGTGGAAGATCAGGAAA
>CAVAFS010000306.1:0-4934 GCA_963587975.1 Bulleidia sp.
GATTTACGGTACACCGTATCTGTCCTATTCCCTGAATAATGTGGCATTTGTTTTACTGATCATCATTCCGATTCTGGCTATGCGGAGTATGTCGGATGATCGTAGAACGAAGACGGATCAGTTACTGTATACCTCACCGGTTTCCATCCCGAAAGTGATTTTAGGAAAATTTTTTGCTCTGGTGATCGTATTTTCTGTGGTAGTCGGTGCAATCTGTCTGTGTCCGTTGATTCTGTCCAGATTTGGCAGTGTTCCGATGGCGGAAAGTTATGCGGCAATTCTTGGATTATGGCTGTATGGATGTCTGTCTATTTCCATCTGTGTCTTTGTATCTTCGTTGACAGAGAGTCAGGTGATTGCAGCAGTATTATCTTTTGCATTACTGTTCATCGGATACATGATGGAAGGAATTACAAGCATTATTTCTTCCAGTGGAAATACACTGACAAAGATTTTAAATTGCCTGTCCACTTCCTCTGCATTGAGTAATTTCAGTAATGGAATGCTGGATGTGACCGGCATTATTTATTATGTCAGTGGAACAGTCTTATTCCTGTTCCTGACCTGTCAAGTAGTACAGAAACACCGTTGGACAGTAAGTTCCAAAAAAATCAGACGAGGTGTGTTCAACTCCAGTTTTGTTGTGATCGGAATTGCAATTGCTGTGGCTGTGAACGTATTTGCAAATCAGCTTCCGGAAAAAGTGAAAAACGTGGATCTGACCACACAGAATTTGTATACACTGACAGACGACAGTGTAAATCTGGTGAAAAAATTAAAACAGGATGTAACATTATATGTTTTATCCAGTGAAAAGAGTGCGGATGATACCGTAGTGCGTACTCTGGAAAATTATGCGGATGAATCTTCTCATATCAAAGTCGAGTATGTAGATCCGGCGGTTTCACCGAATTTCTATGCAAGCTATACCGATACGGCACCATCAGATGGAAGTATCATTGTTGTGAGTGGCGATACTTCCAAAGTGGTAGATGCAAATGATCTGTATGAATATTCCGTAGATTATTCTACTTATACACAGACAAAATCCGCATACGATGGAGAAGGTCAGCTGACCAGTGCCATCAGTTATGTGACCAGCGAGGTCATGCCAAAAGTATATGTGATCACCGGTCACGGAGAAACTTCTCTGGATGAAAGCTTTAAGTCTGCACTGGAAAAAATGAATGTTTCGGTAGAGGAAGTAACACTTCTGCAGGAGGATGCAATCCCGGATGATGCAGCAGCAATCATTATTAACGGACCAACTTCTGATTTTTCAGCAGATGATGCAGCAAAAGTAAGTAATTATCTGGCTGGCGGAGGAAAAGCAGTGATTACAACTTCTTACAGTAAGACTGCTGAAACACCGAATTTTGACAGTATCCTTGCAAACTATGATATTAGTGTGACAGATGGACTGGTAATGGATTCCGATCATTCTCATTATTATCAGTATCCGTTCTACCTGCTTCCGGATGTGGAAAGTGCTGCACAGACTTCGAAAGTAGAAAATTATGTCTTTATGCCATATGCACAGGCTATAAGCAATTCAGGCGCACATCCGGATACGATTACCTGGACAGACCTGCTGACAACTTCTGATAATGCTTATGTAAAGACCGATATTGCAAACATTAAAACATTTGAGAAAGAAAGCGGAGATCAGACTGGAAACTTTACCATTGCAGCAAATGTGACGGACAGTGAGACAGGAGCAGATATTACGATTGTCGGTTCTTCTCTGGCCTTTACAAGCGATGCGGATTCTATGGTATCCGGACAGAACCTGGCATTGTTTAAAGGAATTACAAGTGGTTTTGGCGGAAGTGATTCTGCAGTATCCATTGATGCAAAACAGTATACTTATTCCACGCTGTCTGTAAACCAGTCTGTTGCGATTATGAGTGAGACACTGCTTGTCATGGTACTTCCGGTAGCACTTATCGTGATTGGTATTGTGATCTGGTATCGCAGACGTCGGGCATAATAAAACTGAAATGAAGTACAGAGCGTAGCAATTAAAAAATATCTCTGGTTATATGGATTAGAATTGTGCGCTCAGTACCCATGTTTTTGAAAGGAATTTGTGTATGAGAAAAAAACAATGGATTATTTTAGTGATTGCATTGGTGGCAATTGTAGCTGCGTCTGCCGGGATGAAAGGATATCAGAAAAAACAGGATCAGAAAGCAGCACAGCAGGAAGAAGACGAGAAAGTCTATGCACTGCAGTTTGCATCAGATGATGTGACCGGAATATCCTATGAATATGACGGAACGGTTCTGAGTTTTACAAAGGACGGAGATAATTGGAAATGCAGTACAGACGAAAACGCAGAAATCGATGCGGATAAAATGAAAACGATGCTTTCGTCCCTTGGAAGCATGACAGCGGACAGTACCGTGGAAAACCCAGAAGATGTGTCAGAATATGGCATTGATCAGCCCACACAACAGGTAACACTGAACTTCTCAGATGGAAGTGAAAAAACGGTGACATTCGGAAGTACAAATGCGATTGTTGGCGGTACCTATGTACAGGTCAGCGGTGACGAGAATCTATATCTGGTTGGCAGCAGTTACGTAAACACGACACTGAATAAAAGTATCGATGATCTGAAAGTCGACAATACAGACGATACGTCTTCTGATACTTCGGCTACGACAGAATAGTGTGGTTCAAAAAACGGATGATTGAATCTAAAAGCGAAATCGAAGAATTCTTCGATTTCGCTATTTACACTATGATATGTTTTTGGTCTATATATGACGATTGATTGGCCGTGAAATGGCGAGTATAAAATGTTGATGTTATATTGATTAAACAGTGCGACGAAAAATTGGTTCATAACGTAGAAGAAAGGACTCTGGCTATTTTTTCTCGACCAGCGATTGTTAGCGGGCGAGACAAAATCGCAGAGTCCTTTTCCATAACCTGAATTTTAAATCGCAAAATAATATTAAATTTTAGTCATCCTTTTCGGACGTATCATCATTCTGTTTCCCTTTCATCATACGGTAGATGAAAGAGTACGCCCAGAGCAGTACCGGCAGCACAATCGTCGCATACACGGCAGCCTTTAACAGGTTGATGGCTTCCGCACTGCCAATAAGCGCCAGCACCAGTGTCGACACGTATAACCCGGCCAGTGCGATGACACCAATGAGCGCAGTAATCTGTTTTAGTTTTTTCATATAAATAAATTCTCCATTTCTGTTTGTTTTTTATCTTACTCCTGTGTATCCGGTTCCGTCAAGAGTTCCGAAGTTTGCAGCGTCGGATCAAATGCATCCGCAATCCGACAGATAGGTTTGAAATCCGGAACGTAATTGGCTGGAAGTTCCCGTGGTGACATTCCTGTAATGTCACGGAAAACCCGGTTAAAATGTCGGATGGTTTCAAAACCGCACAGAGATGCGATTTCCGTCACCGAATGTTTGCGTGGATTCTCCAACAGCATGGCAATGGCGTGTTCCAGACGAACCGTATTCAGGTATCTGGAAAATGTCATGCCGGAGATTTTTCGGAAAAATCTCGAAAAATATGGTTCTGACAGTCCCATAAATGCGGCGGCATCAGAAAATGTGATGTAATTATAATTTTTGTCAATTTCATCCAGCAGGTCTTTGTAGTTGTCGATGGAAGAGTGTTCCTGGCGGCTGACGGCTGGCATACAGTGCTCTCCACGGAAAATCCGTATCATTAATTCTGTGATCAGTACACAGGTCTGCTGTTCAAAGAACGGCTTTTTTTCTGTGCGCTCTTTTTGAATATGGGCAAAGACATTCGTAATGCCATAATCGCCGGACAGTTTTGCGCAGCAGAGCTGGTAATGGCTGGTCAGCGGTGCTGTCAGAGCCACATCAAATAAAGTGATGGCTGTGATGCTGTCCGGCTCACTTTTAATATAGTGGATTTCCCCGCTGGAGAGAAAAATGGATTCTCCGGCGGTGAGTGTATATTCCTGATGATTGTGGGACACCGTGACGCTGCCACGCTCCACACAGATCAGTTCGTTTTCCAGATGCCAGTGCGGAAGATTGTGCAGGTTACGGTAGCGGCCGGTCCAGACCCGTTCGGTACCGCCGGTATTTCGTGGTTCAAAATTTGCAAGCATATAAGTCTCCGAAAACCATAGCGCAGGACAGGTGAAATGGATGGTTCACCCAATCCAGAAGGCTAAGATTTAAAAAAGTATTTTTTTCTTATTCTATATGGAATGTTAATAAATGTCCAGAAAATGCATAATAAATTTCTTTCGGTTTCAGCGAAAATGATTTATGATAGAATTATTAAAAGATAAGGAAATTTTGGAAATAAATAAAACTTTTACGATCATAAATTAAAGGGGGAAATACGATGGACAACGTGAAAATTGCAGAACTGATCCGAAATGGTCAGGCGGTGCTTGGTATGGAGTTTGGATCCACAAGAATCAAGGCGGTTTTGATCGATGGAAATGGAAATCCGCTGGCTTCGGGAAGCCACGGCTGGGGAAATCGTCTGGAGAACCAGATCTGGACCTACAGCCTGGATGATATCAGAGAAGGATTGCAGGATTGTTATGCTGATCTGAAGCAGGATGTTCAGAAAAAATATGGCGAGACACTGACAAAGGTGGCTGCACTGGGATTCAGTGGCATGATGCACGGTTATATGGCTTTTGATCAGGAAGACCGTTTGCTGGTTCCGTTCCGTACCTGGAGAAATACCATGACAGAGCAGGCGGCAAAGGAACTTTCTGAGACATTTTCATTTAACATTCCGCAGCGTTGGAGCGTGGCGCACCTGTATCAGGCAATTTTAAATAAAGAGCCGCAGGTCTGCCAGATCCGTTTTGTGACAACCCTTGCAGGCTATATTCACTGGCAGCTGACCGGAGAAAAAGTAGTTGGCGTCGGCGAGGCAGCCGGTATGTTTCCGATTGATTC
>CAVAFS010000307.1:0-2716 GCA_963587975.1 Bulleidia sp.
GTGCTATCCCCCCAGGTATAATAAACAGTTGTTCCTGACGGAACATGTACCGTAACGGTGGATGCCTGATGGAATGTGCCTCCATCCGGAGATACACTCGGTGTATCCGGCGCATCCAGTTCGATTACATACTTTGCAGATACCGGTTCACTGTAATGACCATTTTTGTCCATCGCAACAGCCGTCAAAGTGACTTTTCCCTGTTCTTCAATGGTAAAGATATCCTCATACAGTGCATCATCACTGGTCGGTGTACTTCCATCCAAAGTATAATAAATTTCCAGACCTTTTCCTTTGACCGAAAGTGTCACTTCCGGAAACTCATTATAATTACCGCCCTCCGGACTGATCATCGGTGTCTCCACCAGATAATCGTCAAACAATGCCAGAATCTTCTCATCCGATGCTTTTTCCTTTAACGCAAGAATCTGGTCATAAGAATCCATGGAATCATACAATTCCAGCAGATTCTGATAAGCATCTGCGCAGCCCGGATCCTGATCGATCACCTGCAAAAATACAGTCTCTGCCTGATCGTTATCCT
The DNA here is from genome assembly GCA_963587975.1 of Bulleidia sp. Lineage (GTDB taxonomy): Bacteria > Bacillota > Clostridia > Lachnospirales > Lachnospiraceae > Eubacterium_I. The sequence goes on from CAVAFS010000307.1 coordinate 545, forward strand.
TCATCTGCACATAAATCTGTCCCTGAAGCAGCATGGCCTCCTGATTGTCCGTATCCAGCTGTAACGCATGATTTACATAACTTAACGCACTGGTATAATTCTTCTGATTAAACGCTTCATTTGCTTTCTTCAGCTGATAACTTGCTGAATTCTGATGTCGATACTGCACCAGTCCAAATACAGCTACACAGGCAGCTGCCAGCACGATCAGAAGAATCCACAGCGTTTTACGGCTTTTCTTCTTTTTTTTCTTTGATTCCTGCGGTCTTCTCTCTTTCTGTGGATCCACTTCTCCTGTTTTTTGTCGTTTTACCGGCTGTCTGTCAGTATTTTTCTTTTCTCCGGAAGCTTCCTCATGTTCGATTTCCGACTCGCTCTCTGCCGTCTTCTGCTGCTCTTCTTCTTCCAGCATGGAACGCAGTAAATCATCTTCCAATATATTGATCTCCGTTACGATCTGCGCTTCCTGTCCACAATTAGAACAGTATACACAGCCCGGACGAATCTCGGCACCACACTTCGCACACTTCATGTTCTGTCCCCTTAGCGCATTGTCTCCACACAGTTATTCATCAGCATTGCGATCGTCATCGGGCCAACTCCGCCCGGAACCGGTGTGATCGCACTGACATGCGGCTCTACCGCGTCAAAATCTACATCGCCACAAAGCTTTTTGCCCTCAAGGCGGTGGATTCCGACATCAATTACAACTGCGCCTTCTTTGATATATTCTTCTGTGATAAATTTCGGTTTCCCGATGGCAACAATCAGAATATCTGCCTGTTTACACAGCTCCTTCAGATTTTTTGTTCTGGAATGTGCAATGGTAACCGTTGCGTTCTCACGCAGCATCAGCATGGCCATCGGTTTTCCAACGATATTGCTTCTGCCGACAATCACGCAGCTTTTTCCTTCCATTTCCACACCGGAACGTTTCAGCAGCTGAATGACACCTGCAGGTGTACAAGGTAAAAATCCCTTGCTTCCGATCAGCATTGCCCCTGCACTCTGCGGATGAAATCCATCCACATCCTTTGACGGATCGATGGCAAGAATTACTTTCTCCTCATCAATATGAGCAGGAAGCGGAAGCTGCACCAGAATTCCGTGTACTTCTTCCTTCTGATTCAGTTCCTGGATCAAAGCAAGCAGCTCTTCCTCTGTGGTCTCCTCCGGCAGTTCATAGGACTCAGAACCGATTCCGATATATGCGCAGGCATTTTTCTTATTGCGCACATACACGCTGGATGCCGGATCTGCACCGACCTGGATCACAGCAAGGGAAGCAGTCTTCCCCTGCTGCGCCAGTGCTGCCACTTCTGCTTTTAATTCATCTTTTATTTCCTGAGAAATTCTTTTCCCATCAATCAACTTTGCCATTCTGTTATGTTGCCTCCAAATCACTTTTATTACATTTATCTTACATTCACTCTCACAGTCTGAATCAGATGTTTCATTCCAATCCAGTCTGTAAAAAATCTAAAAATTCATTTAGAACAATCCGGTGATCACACCATCTGCATTTACATCGATATTATTCGCTGCCGGCACTTTCGGTAATCCCGGCATTGTCATGATCGCACCTGTCACAACTACCACAAATCCTGCACCGGCATTTGCATATACCTCGCGGACATTAATGGTAAATCCGCTCGGACGGCCGAGTTTGTGCTGGTCATCAGACAGGGAGTACTGTGTCTTTGCCATACATACCGGGAAATCTCCCATGCCAAGATCTTCAATACGTTTTAATTCTTTATTTGCTGCATTTGAGTAAGTTACACCGTCTGCACCGTAAATTTCTTTTGCGATAGTCTCAATTTTCTCTTTCAGAGATAATTTATCATCATATAATACTTTGAAGTTGCTCTCTTTGTTTTCAAGGGCATCCAGTACTTTCTCAGCCAGAGCGATTCCGCCCTCGCCGCCTTTCTCCCATACTTCAGAGAGTGCAAACTCACAGCCACGCTCTTTGCAGAACTGCTCGATATAATCAAGCTCTGCCTGTGTATCTGTTGCAAATGCATTTAATGTTACTACTACCGGAACTCCGAATTTCTGAAGGTTCTCGATATGTTTCTCAAGATTTACGATACCTGCTTTTACTGCCTCCAGATTTTCCTGGGCCAGATCTGCTTTTGCCACACCACCGTTGTATTTCAATGCACGAAC
>CAVAFS010000307.1:2726-7717 GCA_963587975.1 Bulleidia sp.
TGCAACCAGAACAACTGCATCCGGTTTCAGTCCTGCCATACGACATTTGATATCAAAGAATTTCTCTGCACCAAGATCTGCACCAAAGCCTGCCTCTGTGATGGTGATATCAGCCAGTTTCATTGCTGTCTTTGTAGCACGTACACTGTTGCAGCCATGTGCAATATTTGCGAACGGTCCACCGTGTACGATGGCCGGTGTATGCTCCAGTGTCTGAACAAGGTTTGGTTTCAGAGCATCTTTTAACAGTGCTGCCATAGCGCCTGTTGCATGCAGATCATCTGCGGTTACCGGTTTTCCTTCAAAGGAATATGCAACGATCATACGGCCAAGTCTGCGTTTTAAATCTTCCATATCGTCAGCCAGACATAATACTGCCATGATCTCAGATGCTACTGTGATAACAAAATGGTCTTCCCTTACCATTCCGTCCATTTTGCTTCCCAGACCGACAACAATGTTACGGAGTACACGGTCATTCATATCCAGGCAGCGTTTCCATACAACCTGACGAGGATCAATACCAAGCTGGTTTCCCTGCTGAATGTGGTTATCCATCATTGCTGCAAGCAGATTGTTTGCAGATGTAATAGCATGAAAATCACCGGTAAAATGAAGATTCAGATCTTCCATCGGTACAACCTGTGAATATCCGCCACCTGCTGCTCCGCCTTTGATACCGAAGCACGGTCCTAAGGACGGCTCACGTAAAGCAAGAATTGCTTTTTTCCCCATTTTACAGAAAGCCTGTGCAAGTCCGATACTTGTAGTTGTCTTTCCCTCTCCAGCCGGTGTCGGATTGATTGCAGTCATCAGTACCAGTTTTCCATCCGGACGATCCTGGACTCTTTTGATCAGATCATCACTTAATTTTGCTTTGTACTTTCCATACAGTTCCAGATCGTCCTCACCGATTCCGATCCGCTCAGCCACCTTCCCGATTGGCTCCATCACTGCCTCCTGTGCAATTTCAATATCTGTTTTCATTGGTATACCCTCCTGTTAATTTATAAATTGAACAAAATGTTCCAAACAACGGTAACTCTCAAATATAAAATGGGGCAGCTCTCAGCCATTCCCTCTCTCATTTTATTTCGTAATAAACATCTGATATAACACCACTTTACCATTACGCCATGTAGTTAGTCATCATTTCCATTCAGCACCTGCTGAAATTCTTCGAGACTCATCAGAACACGCCGTGGCTTGGTTCCTTCCTCCGGACCGACAACCCCTGCTTCCTCCAGCTGATCCATAATTCTTGCCGCGCGGTTAAAACCGATTTTAAACATACGCTGCAACATTCCGATGGATCCTTTTTCTTTCTCAATAATGAACTTTCCGGCATCTGCAAAATACGCATCCCGGTCATCCGCTGAATTGGTAAAGCCACTGCCGCCTCCGATGCTGCTCTCAGAAGTATTTACTTTTTCCTCAACCTCTGCATTATAAGCTACCTGACCATTTTTTTCAATAATATATTCTACCACATCCGATACTTCCTTGTCAGTAACAAAGGCTCCCTGCACACGCAGCGGTTTCTGATAGTTCTGTGGATAGAATAACATATCACCTTTTCCAAGCAGTTTTTCCGCTCCGTTCATATCCAGGATTGTTCTGGAATCCACGCCGGATGTAACGGCAAATGCGATACGGGACGGCATGTTTGCCTTGATCAGACCGGTGATGACATTAACGGACGGACGCTGTGTGGCAATGACCAGATGCATACCAGCGGCACGGGCCAGCTGAGCCAGTCGGCAGATGGCATCCTCCACGTCATTGGAAGCTACCATCATAAGGTCTGCCAACTCGTCTACGATAATGACAATCTGTGGCATCTTTTTCGGTTTATCCTCTCCCTGAAGGTCCTGAATGGACTCTACTTTCTTATTATAGCCCTTCATATCACGGACACCGTATTTCTGGAAGGTCTGATAACGCTCCATCATCTCGGAAACCGCCCAGTGCAGCGCACCGGCTGCTTTTTTCGGATCTGTTACCACCGGGATCAGAAGATGAGGAATACCGTTGTATACACTCAGCTCTACCACCTTCGGGTCGATCATGATCATTTTCACTTCATCCGGTTTTGCCTTGTACAGAATACTCATAATGATCGTATTGATACAAACGGATTTACCGGAACCGGTGGCACCTGCGATCAGCAAATGCGGCATCTTTGCGATATCCGCCACAATGACATGTCCGGCGATATCTTTACCGGTACAGAAGGAGATCTTCGATGCATGATCCTGGAATTCTCTGGATTCCACCAGATCACGGAAGGCGATGGTTACATTCTCTTTGTTCGGCACTTCGATACCAATGGCAGATTTGCCCGGGATCGGTGCCTCAAAACGGATATCCGGAACAGCCAGATTCAGTTTGATATCATCAGCCAGCCCCAGGATCTTGCTTACTTTTACGCCCATCTCCGGCTGAATCTCATACTGTGTAACGGTAGGTCCGCAAATGACATTGGTTACTCTTGCGTTGACACCAAAATTTGTCAGCGTCATCTGAAGTTTTGCAGACATTTCCTGCAGATGCTGTCTGGAATCTCCGGTCATATTCGGATCACCTTTCTGCAACAGGGAAATTTCCGGGAACACATACGCCCGTGCAGTATCCTCTGCATGTTCTGCGATTTCATCCCGCACATCGGCGATTTCCTGTTCTACCTGCTCTGCGGACTGTTTCGGCTGCCCGGTACGATGTGATTTCTTTTTCATTTCAGGCTGTACATCTGCCTCAGGTTCTGTGGCATGTGCTTCCTGCACCTGAATCTTCGGCTGCGATACTGCGTTTGTCTGTGCCGTCGCTCTCATCGGTTTCTGCGGTTCCTGATAAGGATCCTGTTCTCCGGACAGATGAATCTCCGGCTGCGGATGCTGTGCCCAGAAATCATCCGACTGCGCCTGGGTGATATCCCCGGACTCCCGGATCGGCACATCCTGTACCGTCGGGATATCCACTCTGGAAGCATTTCGCGCCGTCTTGTTCTTTTTCGCTGTTCCTTTTGGATCCAGAGATAACTCTGTCAGGTTGTCCGTTGCCTTTTCTTGCGGCTGCTGCGGATAAATCTTTGTATCCATGGCTACGCCGGATACTTTCCGATCCATTCTGCGTTTTTCTTCTGCCGCTGTTCTGCGCTCTTCCCTGCGGACAGAACGCTCTCTGCTGCGTTCCTGTGCTCTTGTTTTTCTCCGGGCTGCATCGACTCTGGCAGATTCATACACTTTTCTACTACCTTTTGATACTCCCTTAAAGAAAGATCGTTCCGTCAGCAATACCACGCATACCACGAGAATCAACAGATCCAGCAGTACCGCCCCCATCATTCCAAAGCTTTTGGTAAACAGAATTCCGAGCAGTCCTCCGATGGCACCGCCCCCGGTATGTTTTCCTGCACATTCTATGTATAAGGCCGTCGCTTTGTGCGGTGCCTGATCCCACCAGCAGACAATATGCGCAAACACACATAAAAAAAGGAACAGCAGAATACCGGCTGTCACTTTCATAATTACCCGTCCGGAATAGGCTGGTCCTCTCCGGCTGTTCTGCCGGTTGGAAACCATAAACGCCGGGATCAGAAACAGTGGAACTGGGAACAGATACGCCAATACGCCAAACAAGCCAAAGGAAACATTGCTGAACGCATTTCCGACCACACCGCCTTTTCCGATATTTCCGATAAAAAGTAAAATAGCCAGCGCCAGGAACGCAAAAAGCAGCAATTCTGCACGCCATGTAAATGTCTGCGCAGAACTGCTCTGTTTCTTCCTTGCTGTGGTTGTTTTTTTACCGGATGTCTTTTTCCGGGTTGATGTTTTTTTCTGAGTTGCCATATAAAACCTTTCTAACTTCCATGTTCTCCTCTGTCTAATCTGCCACAAAATATCCGATAATGGAGATTGCGCCCACGATCAGACAGTAGATGGAAAAATATGTAAACTTTCTTTTTTTCACGATCATAAGCATCGCTTTAATACAAATATATCCGACAACTGCTGCGATCAGCATACCAATGGCATAAATACCGATCTGGGAACTGTCGATCGCCGCACTTCCGATATCCTTCAGCTGCAATACCATGGCTCCAAGAATCGCCGGAATAGACATAATAAAGGAATACTTTACCGCAAATTTGCGATCAAATCCGCTGAGGGTACACGCTGTAATAGTAGTTCCGGATCTGGAAATGCCCGGCAGGGTTGCGATTCCCTGACAGATACCGATGATAAATGCATTTGCATAACTGACCTGCTTCGGTTTCTTGTGTCCTTCCGGAACGTGATCACAGATAAACAGCAGCACCGCCGTGATGATCAGGCAGATACCAGGCACAAACAGGATTTCGGATGCGGCAGTCACCAGATCGGATGCCACAAATCCGAGAATACCCGTTGGAATCGTCGACACGATCACAAGCATAACAAATTTCCGATAACCGTTGTGTATCACATGGCGGTATACACCCTCTCCCCGTTTCCCGATCAGAATCGTAAGGTTATAAATACAGTCCACAACCATGCCGATAAATTCTCTGACCAGATGTATGATATCTTTATAATAGACGATACATACCGCAAGCAGCGTACCTACATGAAGCATTACGTCAAACAAAAGTCCTGTATCCGTATTGACATTAAATAAAATTTTAAAAAGTGCCAGATGTCCGGAACTGCTTACCGGCAGAAACTCTGTCAGCCCCTGGATCAGTCCCATCAGCACAGATTGTAGTAACGACATCAGCCCTAACCTCTTCTTTCGTATAGAATACTGTTAGCATAACACATTTTTCCGCCCATGTCATCTCTGATTTTCTGACTTACTTTTTCCTCTGCTTTCTTTAAATATCCCTGTTCAAATTTATCATGGGTACGTTTCATAATATCGTTCATTAAATACGGTCTTCATTTATCATAAAATGCAGCCTGCACATGGCATCTCCGATGCCGCCCACTTCATTGATGATTCCTTCTTCC
>CAVAFS010000308.1:0-3505 GCA_963587975.1 Bulleidia sp.
GCTCCGGTGTCACTGCACTTTTATCTCTGGTCTGCGCCGCCGGGATCAGATAAAGTCCCGGGAACTGCCGGTCACGGATCACCGCCTGACGGATGCGGCAGTTTCCTTCAATAATGTCCACCAGATTATATAAAATCCGATGTTCCAATCCCATGACCACATCCAGATTTCTCAGTCCGATATCTGTATCGATCATCAGAACTTTTTTGCGAAGCATCGCCAGTCCGGCCCCGAGATTTGCCGTGGTTGTGGTTTTTCCCACACCGCCTTTTCCAGATGTCACAACAATAATTTCACACATACAAAAGATTCCTCCTTTTTCCTTCAGTTGTTATCTTTTGTAATGCGACTATAACTTTATCATCCTGACAGTTCTGATTTTATTTCTTAATCGCCAAAGCTATTGGATGAAGCTCCAACATTAATAGCCTGGCCATTAAGCAGCTCTTCTTCTGTATTCTGTTTGAAGTAATACTTCATAACCTGATCTACAAATACGCAGGCATTGCTGGATCCATAACCATATGCGATACGTGTGGCAATGGCAATCTGCGGATTGTCTGCAGGTGCGTATCCGACAAATAACGCATGGTTTGGACGTTTTTCATTCTCCTGTGCGGTACCGGTCTTACCTGCCAGTGATACCTGCAGATCTTTGAACTGATCATGTTCACCAATGGCCATCTCCATGCCGCTATGCAGTACCTGCCAGGTAGATGCCGACAGATCTGTGATCTGATTATGAACCTGCGGCGTATAGGTTTCCAGTGTATTTCCATCCGAATCCGTTACTTTATTAAGCAATGTCAGATCATATACGGTTCCATTATTTGCAATGGCAGAGACATAACGTGCCAACTGTGAAGTCGTATAGTTATGATTACTCTGTCCGATGGATGCATCAATCGGGAATTCATCCGCAATTTTCGGTGTTCCCTCCGGAATTTCAATATTCGTCTTGTCTGCAAGTCCAAATTCTGTTGCATATTTTGCAATGGCATTCAGACCTTTTTCTTCCTTATACGTATCACCGCTCAGGCTCAGGCGATATGCGGTCTCAGCAAAGAAATAGTTACATGAATCACGGATTGCCTGAGATACCGTAATGCTTCCATGATTACGCGGGTATACCCAGCATTTCAGATTTAACCCAAGACGGTCAAATACACCGGTATCTGTGATAACAGTTCCTGTTGAAATTGCTCCTTCTGTCAGTCCGGCAGATGCGGTTACCATCTTAAAAGTAGAACCAGGTGCCGTGGTCTGCTGGGTTGCATTATTATACAACGGCAGGGAGCCGTCCTGCAGCAATGCATTATAATATGCCGAGTCCATATTATTTGCCAGACGGTTACTGTCATAACCCGGATAGGTTACGCAGGCCAGCAGTTCTCCTGTATTCGGATTCATGATCACACAGGAACCGGTACAAGGGTCAAGAGCCAGCTGCGCCGGCGTGATCTGCATGCTCTGAATCTTGCTTTTCAGGAAAGTATATGCGCTGGTGGAACCGTTTTTCAGGCTTGCAACTGCCGCATCATCCTGTGCAAGAACACCCTGTTCATAAAGAATCAGGCATAACTGGCTTCCTGATATTCTATCATTATAAATCAGATATTTATAAACGATCTTGTCGAAAGCATTGCTGCTTTTTAACTGCTCTGTCACATAATTTACTAACTGTGTATAAACTTCGCTTGTATCAGCATATTTTTCATTCAGATTAAATCCGGTAATGTTGATCCAGGAGGAATCGATGGCATGGCGCAGATACTCCTGTACCGATGCTTTTCCACTCTTCCAGTTCTGATACACATCATCAGATGTATCAATGGAAGAAGATACAAAAACAGACTGATCCTGCAGCATTTTTACCACATAAGTAACCATCTCCTGCATTTCATCAGACAGATCATTATAAGCAGAATCTGACTGCAGAGCCGATGCGACCTCCGATAAGGCAGCTTCTTTCCGTGTGGAAAATGTCTGATATGCCTGCGCCTGTTCGGTACCATCCGCTGCCTGCGCCATCTGTGAAAGATCAATCACACTGTTTTCAATCAGAGCATTATATACCTTATAAATTGGAATATAGAGTTCGGAGCTGTCGCTGGTCTTTGCATTAACAATCTTGGAATTTAAGATACCGGCCAGTTCCTGCTCAAGCAGGTCGTAAACTGCCATCTGTAATGTGGCATCAATGGACAGATACACATCATTTCCGGCGGATGGTTCGGTATAGTCTTTCTGTTCCAGAACTTTACCTACATTATTGACATATACAGTCTCAGAACCTTTGTTTCCCTGAAGCTGTAATTCCATCACCTGCTCAATTCCGGCCTTACCAACCACATCACTACGGCTGTATGATTCATCCTGGTCATGCAGGGAATCGTACTCGGAATCAGAAATTTTTCCGGTATACCCTAAGATATGGGAAAAATATTCCGGATAGTCATAAACACGCTTGGTATCTTCCCGTACTTCAACACCCTGAAGATCAGACGCATGCTCCCGAATCATTGCCACCGTTTCATCCGAAACATCTTCCGCAATACCAATGGCAATATATTTCTGATAGGAACTTAAATACAATGCATAACGCACAACCATGATCTGATACGCACGATATCTGTCATAGGTTTCCGTATCTACCGCAAATTTGTCCAACAGATACTCATACATCTGCTCCGGTGTTGCCGTAGATTCATCATATCCGAGAGTTGCGTTAAATTTCAGATCCGCAACTTTCTTTCTTCCATAAATATCCCTGCGGAAGCCAGCCAGTTCCGTTCCATCCACAAGGAAAGACAGTTCACCGTTCGGATCCATATACAGATCCAGATCATTGACAATACTGTCGCCGTTTTTCTCTATCATATCGATCAGTGTACTGATCTCCGCATTCAGAAGTTTGGCACGTTCTTTGTTATTCGCATAGGTACCGTTATCTTCCAGCGTAACTGTATAGGAAAGTTCATTATGTGCAAGAAGTACACCATTTCTGTCATAAATATTTCCTCTGGTGCCTTCTACCTCGATGGTTTTCTCGATTTTCATCATGTAATCATTCAGATAATCGGAGCCCTTGATGATCTGCAGCGAAAACAGATGCTGCAGTACAAAGGCAAACAGGCACACAATTACTACCCATACCACAAACAACCGGGATGTTACAATTTTTACAATCCATTCTTTTATCTTATCAACCAAATTTCGCTGCACTCCTTCGTTCAATTGCTTCCAGTTTTTCATTTATTTTCAGTAAAATGAAGTAGAGCAGAACCGCCACAATCATTGTATAAACCAGTTCCGGTAAAATCGTATGGATCAGATAATAACCAAATGAAAATCTTCCACGGAACCAGAACAGCGTAAAGTAAATCAGCAGATTACAGAAAAAATCACTGACTGCTATCAGTCCCAGCGGAAGTTTGATCTCATCCGGAAAAAAAATCCGCTTGAAAAATCCATTTACATAACCGATATACATATAGATCAGGGC
>CAVAFS010000309.1:0-2491 GCA_963587975.1 Bulleidia sp.
GTAGAAAAATGATCAAAAAAGGTATTGAAATCAAGTTGAACGTGCAGCCAATCTATATCGGTCTGGTACATAAGTATTTCTTTGAGGGACCATGTCGTATGGCACCGACAGAGCAGCTGACACCGGAATTTGAGGCAATGATGCAGCCGATGATGGGAAAAGGTTCTTTTGCTGATGTACAGGGACATCTGAAAGAGGAAAAACAGATCAACCTTCTGGAGCCAATTTATCTGGAACGTGATGATGAGATGACGACTCCCGAATGGATGTTTGAAGAGATGATGAAAAACGATGCAGAAGTAGATCTGTATCTGTTTACCGCAGTGCAGATGGTACGTGGTGACCTGATCGTTGAGATGGCAGAGCGTACAGGTAAACCGATCATGATCCAGCCGGAAAACTGCTGTATGTTTGCCAGAACCATTTCCCATGTTCGTTCTCATGGTATGGAAGGCTATGCACCGTTATACTGGGATGAAGCGATCAATGTGATGAAAGGACTTCGTCTGAAAAAAGTTATGGCACATTCCAATCTGTTACAGGTGGTTCGAATGGGAGAAGTGGCAGGAAGTGATATCACATCCAATGCGTTTTACAATCAGCGTGAGGTGACACGTATCCTTGGAACCAGATTTCGTGCAGTAAACTTACATGAGATTATCGACCAGTTCAAACCAGGCGATCCGACACAGAATCATACCACACCGGGACGTGTGGGTCTGAATCCGACAGAAGAGGAAATGAAAGAGATCGAGCAGATTACAGATGACCTGATGGCAGGTGCTGATCTGGTAAATATGAAAAAAGAAGAACTTATGACAAGTGTTCGTCTGTGGTATGTGGTACAGAAATTTCTGGATAAACATGACTGCAATATGTTTGTGGCTCCATGTCCACAATTTTGTGCAACAAGACGGGCCAACGAGGAGCGAGTTACGTTCTGTCTGACCCATTCCTTAAACAACGAGATTGGTATTCCGTCTGCATGTGAAGCAGATGCCATTGCTGCATTGTCCAAACAGCTTCTGATGAGTGCTTCCGGATGTGCAACATACATGGGCGAGACAAACTCTTTCCTTTATTACGGAGACGGTCTGGCAAGAGCTCCATTCTCACCGCTGACACAGGAAGGTCTGCCAAACGATGAGTGGAAACAGGGCGGACTGGACAAAGTAGAAAACCTGTATTTCTCCTTCCACGCAGTGGGAAACAGAAAAATGCATGGTATTGACGGAGAAAAATCTTCTTACAGCATTCAGCCATTTGCATACACTGGCTGGGGTGGAACCATCCGAAATGACTGGACAGAGGATATTGGACAGACCATCACACTCTGTCGTCTGTCACCGGATTGCAAAAAAATCTTTATCGGAAAAGGAACTATCAAAGGCGGCGCATACAAGGAAATTCCAAACTGTACACCGACCATTATTTTCCAGGTAAAAGATCACAAAGAGTTCCATGACAAACAGCTTGATTTCGGTACACATCTGCCATTAGCTTACGGTGATCATACGGAAGCACTGAAAGCGTTTGCGAAATCCGTAGGACTGGAAGTTGTTGAGGCATAAGTTATGGAATTAAATGTGCGGGAAATGGCCGGACGTTTGAAACAGAAAAAGGAAACGGCCGAATCTCTTCTGGAAGAGATTCGGTCAGCACTTGAGAAATCACCGGAAGAGATTGCAGGTAAATTAAAACAGTATATCGCAGCAAAGTTGTTGTTATCAGAAGCAGAAGTTTCGGATAATATTATTGAAATGGTCAGGATCAATGTGGCGAAAGCATCGCATATGACCGTGGAACAGCTCAAAGAAATGAATCGTCCGGGAAGATGCGGAAGTGCGCCGGCGGTGTTGTCCAAGCGGGTATTGCTGTATATTGATATCCAAAAACAACTCGGCATCACACTTCCCGCAATGGAACTTCCGGAGGTTCGTACGGTGCAGGAATTAACGGATATGATTTTACCACTGATCAGAAAGCAGTAAAAATGAGTACAATCGCAGAAAAACAGACAGAATTGATCGAACTTTATAACGGGCTGGATGATCCAATCATGCAGTATGAGTTTTTACTGCAGCTGGCGGGGGAAGTTCCGGTGCCGGAAGCAGCAGAAAAGACAGAAGCAGCGAAAATCCATAACTGTCAGACGGATTCCTGGTTTATCATGAAACTGTCAGATGGACACTTTTCTCTGAGTGTGGACAGCGATGCTTTGCTGATCCGTGGCGTGTTGGGTATTTTTGTCTATCTGCTGGATGGAAGGTCACTGGATGAAATTTTAAATACACCCATTGATTTTATGGAAAAAACAACGGTGCGGGAGCAGCTTTCCATCAGCCGGTTTTCTGTGTTGTCGAAGCTTCCGGAAATGGTTTATCATTTTTGTGAAAATCAGAAAAGTCATAAATAATACTTTGCAAAAGGCAGTGTCTGAGGAGGCTGTCTTTTTTGCAAAACAGATGTGCAATGTAAGGCGCTATGAGCA
>CAVAFS010000309.1:2501-6899 GCA_963587975.1 Bulleidia sp.
TTACAGGTGATACACTTTTAGAAATGAGAATACCATTGGCATTCTTGATGATAGAAAAATACATCTATTTTTACATAACATATGGGGCAAAGGAGAAAAAACATGCGTAGTTGGGAGGAAATTCGGGAAGATTTTCCGATTTTGAAAGAAAAAGTACATGGAAAAGATCTGATCTATCTGGACAATGCGGCGACGACACAGCTGCCGCAGCAGGTGTTGGATTGTTTTGTGGAGCATTACACGAAGTACAATGCAAATGTCCACCGGGGTATTCATTACCTGAGCGAACAGTCTACTATGCATATGGAGGCTGTGCGTGATAAGTTAAAGGCATTTCTGCATGCCAAAGATCAGGGAGAAATTATATTTACTTCCGGGGCAACGGATTCTGCAAATCTGGTGGCACAGAGTTTTCTGCGTCACACATTGCAACCGGGGGATGTGGTACTTTCTACGGAGCTGGAGCATCATGCAAACTTTGTTGTATGGCAGCAGGCCTGTCAGGAATGCGGAGCGGAATTTCGGATGATTCCGACGGTGGATGGAGATCTGGATATGGATGCGGCACGACAGATGCTGACAGATAAGGTGAAACTGCTGGCAGTGACAGCCGTTTCCAATGTGACGGGAACCGTAGTGGATATAGAAACGCTGATCACATGGGCGAAAGAATATGACATTCCGGTGTACATTGATGCGGCGCAGGCGGTACGCCACAGAACCTTTGATCTGGCAGAATTGCAGTGTGATTTCCTTGGATTTTCTGCACATAAAATGATGGGGCCGACCGGTGTTGGCTGTCTGTTTGTGCGTGAAAAATGGCTGAATGAGATGCAGCCGTACCGCTATGGCGGCGGCATGATTGATGTCGTGACAGAAGCAAAAACAACTTTTGCGGAGCTTCCGGCGCGACTGGAAGCGGGAACGCCGAATTACAGTGGAATCATCACCTGGGGGGCAGCGTTGGATTATCTGATGGAGATTGGAATTGAACGAATGGCTTCCTACGAAGAAGAATTGCTGAAGAAAGCAGAAGCCGTGTTGGAGGCGATTACGCAGGTAAAAATATTAGGCCATCCGAAACAGCGTGCAGGCTGTATTTCCATTCAGATTGATGGCGTGCATCCATACGATTTTGCAAGTATGATCGACAAATATGGTGTGACGGTGCGGACCGGAAGCATGTGTGCGCAGCCGATCGTGAATAAAATGGGATTAGACACGGTAATCCGTATTTCTCCGGCCTTTTATAACACCATGGAGGAGATGGAAAAACTGGGTGAATATACGGAAAAAGTGATTGCATTTTTTGAGCGGATAAAACGGTAATACAGTTAATAAAAAGTTTATAGAAAATTCCTTGTGTCACAGGATAATTGCGGTATAATATAGGAAAAGTTAAATTAATTGACGAAAATTTTGAAAGCAAGATTAGAAAGGGGTTTTGAAAATGGCTTTTTTTGACAAATTAGGAAACACAATTTCTGCAGCAGGAAAAACAGGCTTAAGCAAAGCGAAGGAGATTAAAGATACAGCGAGAATCGCATTAGATATTCAGGAACGTGAAGGAGCAATTCGTAAATTGTATCAGGATCTTGGACAGGCTTATTATCATGCACACAAAGATGATGAGAATCCGGAATATGAGCAGATCGATGAAATCAAAGCCGCTTTTGAAGAGATTGGTGAGCTGAAATCTGCAAAAGATGATATCCGTGGAATCAGAAGATGTCCGGATTGTGGCGGAGCTGTAGCAGATGATGCAAACTTCTGTCCGTCTTGTGGTGCAAAATGCGAGAAACCGGAGCCGGAAGTATACGAAGGCGAAGTGGTAGATGCTGAGGAAGAAGCAACTGAGGAGTCCGCTGAAACTGAGGCTGAGGCAGAAGATGCAGCGGTAGCTGAGGAAGCATTCGAAGACGAGGATAAAACCGAAGAGTAAATTTGCTTCATGTAGATGAAAATTTGATATGAAATGAAGGCGCCCCCAATTGATTTTGTCTTGTTGGTTAACCAATGGCTCATCAAGAAAAATAAATTGAGGGCGCATTTACGTATTAAAGTCATAAAGATAAGTAATTCTAAGAACTGAAGGTGAAGAAAACATGAAATGCCAGTTTGGCATTTTGGATTGTGAGAGTTGCGACATTGTTGCAATAATTATTAAGGGAGAGTTTCGATGAACAGAGAGTTTTATAGCGAAATCAAGAAAATACTCACAGACGCAAGAAATAAAGTTTATAAATATGAGACAGTTTTATCTGACTTTTCCAAATAGCTACGCACTGCGTAGCGAATTGAGTTGGACACATTATCGGCTTCTGATGCGAGTGGAAAACGACAATGCAAGAATGTTTTGTGCTTATAGATTTGAAAATCGGCGATCTTACACATCAGGATTTAGGACAAATGCAGATGTATGTGCATTATTATGAACGTGAATTGATGAATGAGGGAGATAATCCCCCAATTGGTATTGTGCTTTGTGCAGATAAAAGTGATGCAGTTGTGCGTTATACATTGCCAGAAGATGAGACACAAGTATTTGCTTCAAAATATAAGCTTTATTTACCTACAGAAGAAGAATTATTGAAAGAGTTAAAAAAGGAATACCAGGCAATGGAATCTGCTCAGTCAGATATAGAAAGTGATTGATATGTTGAAAAATCAGATTAACGTAGCGGATGTTGCGTACGTAAATTAAGGGTCTGGGTTTATTTTTTCTCAGTAAGCTACGGAGACAAAATAAACCCAGACCCTTTTAGTAACCTAACGTTTTGTAGAAACTTGTTTCGGAAACGCTTTTTTCGTATAGATCACCATCAGCACCGCACCGATGAACCATGAAATCGGATACACCATATACACACCATCAATGGTCGGAATATGCGGCACAGCCAGCTGAATCCATACCACACGGTACACGCACAGTGAAATCAGGATAATAACCATCGGTGGTACGGATTTTCCGATTCCGCGGATCGCTCCCGCTAGACCATGCATGATGGCCAGCATAAAGTAAAACGGGCAGAAGTACCACATAGCACGCACACCATATTCGATAACCGTCGGATCCTTGGAAAAGACACCGATGATCGGATGTGAAAACAGTAACAAAATACCGCCAATGCAAAGACAGTAGATCACACCCATGGCAACGGTAACACGCATTCCTTTTCGCACACGGTCAATATTTCCGGCACCGTAATTCTGTCCAGCAAACGTGGTAGCTGCCATACTGAAACTCATAACCGGCAGAATGTTAAATCCGTCGATCTTAATATAAGCTGCGAATCCTGCCATAGCCAGCGCACCGTAGCTGTTGACACTGGACTGAACCAGCACATTGGCAAAAGAAATAACCGTATTCTGGATAGCGGTCGGTACACCAACCTGAATAATACGAATCGCCACTTCTTTGTAAATCCGAATTTTTCGTAAAGATACTTTGTAACTCTCATTTACCCGCATCAGATACAGCATACACAGCACAGCGGAAATTACCTGACTGATATCCGTAGCAATGGCAGCACCGGCGATTCCCATTTTTAGCACCGGAATAAATAAAAGATCCAGCACAATATTTGTAAAAGATGCAATGGCTAAGTACAGCAGGGAACGTTTGGAATTACCAACCGCATTTAAAATACCGCTTGCCATATTATAAAGGACACTGAACAGCAGTCCTGCAAAATAAAGCCGCAGATAAATAACGGACTGTGGCATAACCTCATCCGGTGTTCCCATCCAGCGCAGAATCTGTGGAGAAAGTGTGACACCAAGTACCGTCAGCACCACACCAAGGATCAGTGCGATAGCCAGCGCAGTATGTACAGACTCATGAATGCCTTTTTTATTCTGAGCACCAATAAACTGTGAAACGATGACACCGGCACCGGCAGCAGCTCCCATACTGAAGGAAATCAGCAGACCGATCAGAGAAGAACTGGAACCAACGGCGGCCAGAGCTTCGCTTCCGAGAGAATTTCCAACAACAATGGAATCCACGGTGTTGTATAACTGCTGAAGCATATTTCCAAGAATCAGCGGAATGGAAAAAAGTAAAATATGTTTCCAGATCGTACCTTCTGTCATCAGGGTAGAGCCGGATGATTTCTTTTTCTGTAGAGCAATTCCCATATCAAAACCTCCCCTATATAATTAATTATCTATCGAGTTTTATGTGTACTTGACTTGAATAAAGACACTGTTTTTTCTGTAAATTAGTTAACAGCGGTATCTTATATTATGAGAACCACTGCGTGAACCTCATAATCGATTTGCGGCACAAAAACAGTGCCTTTTATAGAAAGTTGGCAAGCAACTTCCGATAAGGTGTATTATAACGTTACTTATTTATAGGAATCAATATGAAAATAGAACAAGTAAGTAATGGGA
>CAVAFS010000310.1:0-3111 GCA_963587975.1 Bulleidia sp.
TTTTTAGGCTGTGTAAGAGAAATCCGTTTATTTTGTCTCTGACGCTAACAATCGCTTTCAGAGAAAAAATAAACGGATTTCTCTTATTTAAGTTATTGAAGAAAAATATGCAATTTCTCCATTTAAGTTGATGAAAAGCCCCTAATCTGCGATTCCATGCCGCTAGTTAGTTCTTGGATTCTCGATATTGGATCGGAGTCATATGATATTTCTTTTTAAAGGTGCGGCTGAAGTGCTCCACGTTTGGGTAGCCGATGGAGGCCGCAATGTTTTCTGCTGTCATGTTTCCGTTTTTTAACAGGGTGCATGCTTTTTTCATGCGGATATTGGTAACATGTTCACCGAAGGTTACACCGGATTTTTCACGGATGTATTTACTGATGTACGGCTCTGTCAGATGGAATTCCTGAGACATATCCGCTAAAGTCACGTTCTGATAATGGTTCTGAATGTAGTTCAACATTTTTGTCAGGCGGACGTCCTCGCAGGCATTGCCTTTCTGTACGGCGAGCATTTTATTGACGCTGACACACAGTGCCTGAATGGAGGCTTTGATGATGTCTTCATCAATGCCTGCGCCCCAGTAGATCGTGTCATCTTTTTTGATGCTGACGTAGGCAATCGCTTTGGATGAGGTTGTCTGGGTTAAGGCATGTTCCTCATAGTTCATTAAGGTGTAGTCGATATTAAAAAACTGTTTGACAGCGTTGCTGACTGCATCCAGGCGGCCGTTTCCGTTTGCGTCGATGACGGTTTCTTTTTCACCGTTCAAAATGGTGACTTCTGCCATGATGCCATCGGTTAATTGTTTGAAATGGCTTTCGGTGATGCGGAAGTAGTTCATGGAGTGAAGGTACTGCTCCTCAAAAATTTCATATACATTTTGTGGGGACAGTTCCTGATGCATTTCATCGGATACCTGCTTGATGGCATATCCCACATCTTCACGCATTGCTTCCGGCAGAACAACGCCGAAGTTCTGTTTTAAAATATAGCTGATGCCGCCTTTGCCGGACTGACTGTTAATACGGATAACATCGCCGTCATAGGTGCGGCCGATGTCTTTCGGATCGATGGGCAGATACGGCACGGTCCATTTGTCAGTTTTGTGTGTTTCACGCCAGGTCATTCCCTTGGAAATGGCATCCTGATGGGAACCGGAAAATGCGGTAAATACCAGATCGCCGGCGTATGGCTGACGTTCATGTACTTTCATTCCGGTGTAAGTTTCATAGCCTGTGCGGATCGCTGACATATCGGAAAAATCAAGTTCCGGATCAACACCATGGGAAAACAGATTCATTGCCATGGTGACGATATCCATGTTTCCGGTACGTTCGCCATTGCCAAACAGTGTACCTTCGATACGGTCTGCGCCTGCCAGAACACCGAGTTCCGCGTCAGCAACAGCACAGCCACGATCATTGTGCGGATGCAGAGACAATAAAACGGCATCCCTGTATTTTAAATGTTTGTGAATGTATTCAATCTGCGTGGCAAATACATGCGGCATGGAATTTTCTACGGTAGCCGGAATGTTGATAATGGCTTTGTGATTCGGTGTCGGCTGCCAGATATCAAGTACGGCATTGCAGATTTCTACTGCGTAATCCATTTCTGTTCCTGTGCAGCTTTCCGGGCTGTACTGCAGATAAATATTTCCACTCTGTTTGTCAGCAAGTTCTTTTACCATGATGGCACCGTCTACGGCAGTTTTTATAATTTCTTCTTTACTCTTATGAAAAACCTGTTCTCGTTGTGCCACGGAAGTGGAAAGATACAGGTGAACGATGACGTTTGGCGCGCCTTCGATCGCTTCAAAAGTTTTCTTAATAATATGTTCTCTTGCCTGAGTCAGCACCTGAATGGTGACATCATCCGGAATCATATCCTGTTCGATCAGCGTTCTGAGAAAATCATATTCTGTTTCGGAAGCTGCCGGAAATCCGACTTCAATCTGTTTGAATCCAATTTTTACAAGCATCTGGAAAAACTGGATTTTTTCTTCCAGACTCATTGGCTCTACCAAGGCCTGATTTCCGTCTCTTAAATCTACGGAGCACCAGATTGGTGCTTTGGTTAAATATTCTTTTTTCACCCAGTCATAAGTACATTCTGGTGGCATAAAATAAGCTCTTTCATAATTCTCATAATGTTTCATAGTAATCCTCCTTCTGGTCACAATAACCTGATTAGTTGTTTCATCATGCTGTCATTCTGTAATTGCATGATGGACAGTTCACAACAAGAATGTTTGTAACATTCCTGATTTTAGGTAGTAGGAGAAGTATTTTTTTGTATTAAAAAGGCTCTCATCCCTACAACCATGTAATAGTTGTAGAGACGAAAGCCATTGTTCCGCGGTACCACTCTACTTCGTATCAAATACGCACTCATCAGCACTGTCATGCTGTTCTCCTGTAACGGTGAGATTCCGTCAAACCCTATTGAAAATAATATTTTTACTGTGTGGTTATGTCAGCATAAATTGAAATTTCCACTCAATTTGAAAAAATATAGTTATTTCTGTTCAGGTTTGCTGCTCAAAGGCGAGTTCACTGCATTTCTTTTATTGCCTCACACCAGCCGGCAACTCTCTGAAAAAAGTAGGACAGTTACTATTCCTTGTCTTCGCATTTCATGTTTCAGAGTATAACATAATGTTTATAGTAGCAGAATGATTTATTTTAATCAATATTATTGATTAATTTTAATCTAATCTAATGAGCGCTAATGTATGACTTTATCTCATCAATTAACTGTTCATCGACCTCATATGGGTATTGCGGATTCTGATAGACGGCGGTATGTTGGAAATACTCAGTATTGGAACTGTACCAGATTGTACCGTCATTTATGCACATCATCATATAAGTCACATCAGACATTTCCCATGAAGAATTGTTTTCGAATTTGAAAGTCTGCGGTGTATCGAATTTGATTGTGTAATAAAATCTAATATCAATTTTCATACGTGTTCAACTTAAATTGAACATAAAGGATTAGTAGATTGATTGTGTAAATAAAAAGTTACATAAGTTTACAAAAATGAGCAGGCTAACAACGGAAGGTGAGTGTATGGGAGCGTGAAAGGAGCCTGTGCGGGACAAG
>CAVAFS010000311.1:0-3803 GCA_963587975.1 Bulleidia sp.
ATGCAGTTGTCAGTGCAGAAAATGGAGATACATCTCCCTCGCCTCTGCTTTTTGTCCGCGCATCTTTACTGAGGGTACTTTTCAGCGCATACCCTAAATTTCTCCATGTCAGAAATTTTGTCCGGAACGTCAGAAAAATACCGGTTCCTACCAAAAGGACAAGCATCACCGGTCCCCAGACAAAATCATCAATTGATGCAATAATTCCATTTAACTTTTCCATACTCTCTTCCTCACTCTCATAATACAAAAAGAGCGATGTCGTGAACAACATCGCTCTCTAATATATCTAACTTAATCTATTTATTTTAAAATGTCAATCTAAAATTAACAAAAAATTGTATGCCGCCGCACAAAATTATCTGATTTTTTCAACATTTCATAAACACACTCGCTTCCAATACTGTGATAATTCTACCTACTGCTCAGACAGCCTTTCTTTCAAAAAGGTATTTCGCTTTGTGACAGTCACATTTCTTATTGCATAGGACAATGCCTTTCTCGTTCCAACAATAACCAGAACCTTCTTTGCCCGGGTAATACCAGTATATATCAGATTTCGCTGCAGCATCACATAATGGTTCATCAGAACAGGCATGACCACGATGGGATATTCAGACCCCTGCGCTTTATGTATGGTTGTGGCATAGGCAAGCACCAGTTCATCCAATTCGGATGCTTCATATTCTATGATATGCTGGTCAAAATTTACTTTTAACGTCCGTTCCTGCAAGTCTACGGATTCCACCGTTCCAATATCTCCGTTGAAAATCTCTTTTTCATAGTTATTGCGGATCTGCATCACCTTATCCCCGGCACGAAACAGATATCCGCCCCGGCGCAGACCATCTCCCTGCGGATTTAATGCTTCCTGCAAAGCAAGATTCAGATTTGCTGCTCCCACGATACCTTTCTGCATTGGCGTCAGCACCTGAATATGATTCCATGGCGTTTTGTAATACCGTGGCAGATTATTTTTTACCAGTCGGACAATTTCCTGAACCGCTTCCTCCGGATCTTCTTTTTCTATATAGAAGAAATCCGTATTTTTGCCATTGGAAATATCGGGGAATTTGCCTTCATTGATGGCATGCGCGTTCATGATAATCCTGCTGCTCTGGGCCTGTCGGAAAATCCGTGTCAGCCGAACCACAGGAAATACACCAGAATCAATAATGTCACGCAATACGTTTCCTGCGCCAACGGATGGGAGCTGATCGATATCACCCACCAGAATCAGCCGCATACCTTCCGGTATTGCTTTCAGCAGTGCATTCATCAGAACCATGTCAATCATGGAACACTCATCAATGATCAGAACATCCCCTTCCTATGGATTGTCCTCATTTTTCTGATAGCCTTCCGGCGGTTTGCACTCCAACAGACGGTGAATGGTCTTTGCCTCCAATCCCGTCGCTTCCGTCATGCGCTTGGCTGCGCGTCCGGTAGGAGCTGCCAGCAATATTTTCAATCCAAAGGCACGATATGCGGTAATAATTCCCTGCGTCGTTGTCGTTTTACCGGTTCCGGGGCCACCAGTCAGCACCATCACTTTGGAAACTGCTGCCTTGCGGATGGCATCAGCCTGAATTTCATCATATTCCATATGTACTTTTTCCTGAATTTTGCCGACATCAATGGACAGACTTTCGTTTCCAGTTTTCTGTCGCGCATCCATCAGCGCATGCCAGAGCCGGTCTGCTGCCGGTGCCTGCGCTAAACGTTTTAATTTACCTGCCACTCCGACTTCCGCATAATAAAATGCCGGCAGATAAATGGCTTTCATTTCTGCCTGATCTGTTTTATAGTCTACCGTTTCACAGATCAGGTCTTTGTCCGCGATCATCTGATCCAGAGTCATCACAATACTGGATTCTTCCGCTTCCAGCAATTCTGCTGCCTTTGCGATCAACTGCTCCTTATATGCAAATACATGACCTTCATCTGCCAGATTACTCAGTGTATACATAATACCGCTACGTAATCTTACATAGGCTTCTTTTGCGAACCCCAGTTTCTGCGCGATTCCATCCGCTGTCTTAAATCCAATGCCCCAGATATCATCTGCCATCTGGAACGGATTTTCCTTCATTTTCTCCAGACTTTCATTTCCGTACTGGCGGTAAATTTTAGCTGCAAAAGACGTACTTACTCCATGATCCTGCAAAAAGAGCATGACATTTTTGATTTCTTTCTGCCGCTCCCAGCTGTCCCGGATCATTTTGATTCGTTTTTTTCCAATACCATCTACTTCCTGCAAACGGGAAATGTCTGTCTCAATGACTTCCAATGTCTCCGTGCCAAATTGCGCAACGATCTTTTTCGCATATTTCGGTCCAACACCTTTGATCAGCCCGGAACCAAGATATTTTTCGATACCAAACACCGTCGCCGGAAGAGTTTCTTCCCAGCTCTCTGCCACAAACTGTCTGCCATAGCGGCTGTCCACTTTCCAGTTGCCATAAATCAACAGTACCGAACCAACATTTACGTCCAACAGACTTCCAATAACTGTCACCAGTTCTTTATAACTTTTCACGGCACATTTAAGGACCGTATAGCCATTTTCCGGATTTTGATAGGTAATGCGTTCTACCACGCCACGGATTTTTACCGTAAAATGCTGTGGGCGCTGCTGGACTTCTACACCTTCCGACTGTGCGTTTTCGTTCTGCGCCGGATTACGATTACTATGTGCCCGATTATCTGACGAATGTACTGTCATCTGCTCTGCGTTTGCACTTGTACCTGCATTCGCTGCTTCTGCCGCCTTTTTTCTGGCTTCTTCCAAACGCTTCTGATGTGCCTCACGCATTTCCGCAACCATGCACTCATACACTTTCTGGTTCATATAACAGTCATTCAGGGCACGGTGCGCCCCCTCAGAAGAAATACCATAATGTTCTGCCAGATCCACCAGACGATGATGCTCCATATTCGGTAAGTGCCTCCGCGCCACCTGCAACGTATCCACGTAATTATTCTGCGGGATTTCCCCAAAATACTGCTCGGCATCCCGCCAGATAAACTTCATGTCGAACCGCGCAATATTATGTCCCACCAAAACAAGACCTTCCGCAAAATCCAGAAACTCTGCCAGAACCTGAGAAAACGCCGGTGCCTCCGCAACCATCGCATTCGTGATTCCATTCACTTTTGTCGCTCCGAATGGAATCTTCCGGCCCGGATTCACCAGCGTATTAAATTCATCCACCACTTCGCCCTCTTTGACCTTCAGCGCTGAAATCTCAATCACTTCATCATAGTTTGGTGAGATTCCAGTTGTCTCAAGATCAAAGATCACGTAGTCTGGTGTGTATTTATTGATCAGAGTTCCTTTCTGTGCGGACATGGTATCACTACTTTCTGGTTTAACATATATTTTTCCAGTGTGATTCAGACTTTTCGATAACTTAATCTGAATTCAAATCTTTTCATATATATGCTAAGAACCTTTTTTCGTATCTTACCATATCCACTTTTAAAGTACAATCATCAGTAGTTCATCCTTGCTATCACAAGAAAAATCGCAATTCCACATAGTATCAACGAAATAAAAATGGCAGGCAGCTTTCTTTTTGTCAGACGTGTTATCAAACTGATCAGCAGACAGATTCCAATTGTAGCCACAAAATATATTCCAACATATCCAATCCACCACAACCACACAGGTATATTTACAGGAAACTGTGACAGATATGTAATGCAATAAACCGACAGCCGCGTTCCTCCAAATACTCCCACCGACCGGATTCTTATATATGCGATTACAAACATCACGGACATCAAAAGCAATGCATAGC